>JBILUL010000297.1:0-3150 GCA_044371005.1 Phycisphaerales bacterium
ATCGATCGCGATGGCCACGGCCAGTCTGAGCACGCCAGGGGCACTACCACGCCCCAACCAGGCAGGAATACAAACCGGGCCGACACACAGGAAACGAAACCCGCGCGATCTAGCGCAACCAGTCCGACGGAATTCCAACACGAGGTCGATCGGACCACGCGGCACCCACCATGTGACCCAGAGCGTGCCCCGTCACCCGGGCAACCCCCAACGCGGCGTTTGTTCGGATCGCTGGCGAACCGACCCAACACGCATCCAAGCGGCCCACAGTCACACGTTGATGTTCATGAACCGCTGGAAGGGGGGAAGCAGATCAGCGCGCCGGTAAAACCCGCCGCAGAGTTGTCGCAGAGGCGCTGAGGGCCGTTGAAGGTGAGCGGTTCGGGCGATCCGGGCCGCTGAGGTGAGTTTGAACTGGCAAACGTGACAACGACGATCGCCTGCATCCGCATGGTTTGCTGTGTTGGGAGTATGTTCCTCCCGCGCTGTGTTTCGTGCCTGAGGAGAGAGACTCATGTCGTTCATCGCCCTATTCGTCCAGAATCGCCGCGTGCTGGTCCTCGCAGCGTCGTGCACCGGTTTTGCGCTGGGTAGCGCGGCTTCAGCTTCAACGATCCTGACCTTCAATGACCTTCCAGTCTCGACCCTTGGCGTTCGAATGCCCGAGACGTACGGCGGTCTGCGGTGGGGAGCGGGCCTCACCTCGTGGCATCACATGACGCTGGCCTCCAACCTCTCGAACAACTTCCTGGCACTTTCGGGCACCTCGACGTTCTTCGGATCGCCGCTTGGTGGCCCCGACTTCTACTTCGAAGGTGCGGACTTCCGGAGTCGCCGCGGCCTTGATGGCAATGGCGACTTTGCATTCGTGCTGTACCACGATGGCGTGACGGTCTACAACGGCATGACGGCGGACAATGGCCGCGTGCGGTTCGATTCGACCTGGCAGTCCTTCGCGCCCGACTACACCGGCCCGGTGGATGGGGTCGCGATCGCGTTCGACAATGATGACTGGGATCACCTGGCCATGGACAACGTGCGGATCACGATGGTGCCAGCACCGGGTGCCGTCGCAATGCTTGGGCTGTGCGGACTCTTCGCGAACCGCCGGCGGCGGTGAACGTGCTCACCGTTCCCAAACAGACACATCAAGGTGCATCTGGGGCACTCCACCCCCGCGAAGCCCCGATCTGAGTCACAACGACCCGTGCCCCTGTCCAGGGGCACGGGTCGTTGCATTGACGACGCAAAGCCCTCACACCGCTGGAATCGGCCTGTCAGCCTCCGCAACCAAGCCATGCCACACCCGGTAGATGGCAGTGCCGATGTCTGACACGCGGTCACCAACCCAGACACACACGATGGTCGTGCCACTTCCGCTGGCCGGTGAGGAACTTGCACGTCGTCAGCACGCCGCGGCAGACATGCTCCGGTCGTGTGAGATGTGCGAGCGGCGCTGCCGCGTGGATCGGACCGCGGGTGAGCGGGCGCCGTGCGGCCTTGGGACGGCCACCTCCTGCTTCAAGCGGCACGTGAGCTACGCCGAGGAGGCAATGCTGCTGCCCAGCTACATGGTCTACCTCGCCGCGTGCAACTTTCGGTGTCGGTTCTGTGTGCAGGCTCCGGCGTGCTTTGACCCCCAGGCCGGGCTGCCATTGGATGCGGCGGCGGCCGCGGCGGACTTCCGACGCGTGGTAGATCGGGGTGCGGCGTCGATCAATCTTCTTGGCGGGGAGCCCAGTCTTCACCTGCACACGATTCTCGACATCGCCGCGGCGACGGGCGACCAGCCCCTGCCGCTGGTACTGAACACCAACATGTACATGACGCCCCAAGTCATCGACCTGCTTGAGGGCGTGGTGGCTCTATATATTGCAGACTACAAGTTCGGCAACGACACGTGCGCGGCACGGCTGGCATCGATTCCTGACTACACACGGATCACGACGCGCAACCTGCTGCATGCCGCGGCGACCACGCCGCTGATCATCCGCCACCTGGTGATGCCGGGCCACATCGACTGCTGCCTGCGCCCGGTGGTGCGATGGGTGGCCGAGCACATGCCCGAGACGCCCTTCACCCTGATGACCAGCTATGTCCCAGGCTGGCTTGCGGAATCCTCACTGGCGTCGTCGCCCCTTTCTCGTCCCTTGTCGCCCGGTGACGCGGCTTTGGCCGAGTCAATCGTGCGTGACGCAGGTCTGAGGAGTGCCTCATGAGCCTTGAAGCCTCGCAACTGGCCACCCACACGCCTGATGGCACCGATGCCATGGGTGTCGGTCTTGAGGTGCAGATCCGCATCGGGCCTGATGGTCGAATGCACTTCCACGACATTCCGCCCTGGCTTGTCGATGTCGTGCTGGCACTGAATCCGACGGATCCGTCGCTTGTTCGGCGGCTCAAGCCTCTTGCACCATCGTCCATGCCCCACCTTCCTTCGTGAGCACCACCCCATGAGCACTACGACACCGAAGATCAACGGCTTGGCGGCAGTAAAGCAACCCCGCGCGGCCGGGAGCCCCGCCGCGTGCAGCGAGTTGGAGCTTCTGATCCGAGCCAGGTATCCGGTGCTCTATGTTGTCTCCTGGGAGGAAGCGCGAGTCGAGCAGCAGCTTGCACGCATCGCGGAGCGGCGCTCGAAGCAGCTCTACAGCTGGTCGGTCACGTCGGGGATGCGACGGATCGGTGGCGCGGCCAGTGCGCCGCGCAGCCGCGGGATGGCGGATCCGATCGAAGCGCTGGATCAGATCATCGAGCACAAGGAAGCGGCGATCTATCTGCTTCACGACTTTCATCCATTCCTGCGGCCTCCGCCGGCTCCCTGCTCGAACGTGCCGATCATTCGCAAGCTGCGTGAAACGGCGCGGGCGCTGAGCGACAGCTACAAGACCGTGGTGATCTGCGCGCCGGTTCTGGAGCTGGCTCCGGAGCTGGAGAAGGATGTGACGGTGCTCGACTTCCCGCTGCCGACGAATGTCGACATCGGCGCGTTGCTGGATCGGGTGGTGAAGGATGTGGCCGAAAACACGTCGATGCGGGTGAACCTGTCTGACTCAAGTCGCGAGTCGCTGGTCGCCGCGGCGGGCGGGCTCACGCTCCAGGAAGCCGAGAACGTCTTCGCCAAATCGCTGGTGGCGGATGGAACGCTGG
>JBILUL010000158.1:0-11495 GCA_044371005.1 Phycisphaerales bacterium
GCATCGGGTAGGAAGCACGCCGATGCGGCTCAGAGCAGCCGCTTCTACGTGCCTTTCGAGCTTGGGCTTTGCGTGCTTCACACCCGCCGCGTTGAACGTTCACTACCCCGCACCGGGTAGGAAGCACGCAGATGCGGCTCAGAGCGGCCGCTTCTACGTGCCATTCGAGCTTGGGCTTTGCGTGCTTCACACCCGCCGCGTTGAACTTTCACTACCACGCATCGGGTAGGAAGCACGCAGGAGCGGCTCAGAGCCGCCGCTCCTACGTGCCATTCGAGCTGTGGTCTTCATCGAAACGCCGCGGCGTGGCTTTGCCGGGTCGCCCCCGCCGCGGGATATGGGTGGCATGGGGGGGGACGTGCACTGGGGGGTGAATGCCGCTACACTTTGCCACTTATGCCCTCAGCTGCCACGGTTCCAGCGAAACTGACGGAAGCGCAGATTGAAGAGCAGCTCAAAGCGTTGCCCGAGTGGTCGCTTGTGGGTGAAGCGATTCAGCGCACCTATCAGTTCAAGGATTTCGTGAACTCGATGAAGTTCGTGAATGCAGTCGCAGTGGAGGCGGAGGCGGTGCAGCATCATCCGGATGTGCTGATTCGGTACAGCCGCGTGACGTTGACGTTGGCGACGCACGATGCGGGCGGGATCACAGTCAAGGACTTTGCGCTGGCGAAGTTCAGCGATCAGGTGGCCTCGACGTGCGAAGCACCCAAGCCGGTGAAGGCGACCAAATCGAAGAAGTGAGCCTGCATGACGACGCGAGCGTTGCAGGGAGTGGGGCTGTTTACTGGTATTGATGGTCGTGTGGAGTGCGCGGCGGGCGAGGGCCTGACGCTGTGCCGCGGCGGCGTCGTGGAGCGCGTGGGTGTTGGCCTGGTGCAGGCTTCGCCAACGCTCGAAAATGTGCCGGCAGGGTTTCCGGTGCGGAACACCACAGTTGGTATGGGTGATGGGCGGCCGCTGGCGACGGTGGAGCATGTGCTCAGTGCCGCGGCGGGGCTTGGGGTGTGGGGCGTGCGGATGACGGTGGAGGGGCCGGAAGTTCCAATTGATGATGGGTCCGCCGCGGCGTTTGTGGCCTTGATGGAGGGGCTGAGCCGCGTGGAGGTGGAGCCGATCGTGCCGCGTGAGGTGATTGAGGTGGATGACGGGCGCGGGGCGTCGATCATCGTGAAGCCGCGGCGGGAGCGGGGATTTTCGTATACCTACGTGCTGGATTATGGCGCAGGCTCACCGATTGTGCCCCAGCGAGCGACATGGGAGGGTGATCCGCGCGAGTACGCGGCTCAGATCGCTCCGGCGCGGACGTTCTCGCTTCTGCATGAAGTGCAGATGGCTCAGAAGTTCGGGCTCTTCAAGCGGTTCACGCCTCGGGACCTGCTGGTGGTGGGGCCGGATGGTGCGCCGATTGACAATGCCTGGCGGTTTGCCGATGAGCCGGCGCGGCACAAGCTGCTGGACCTGATCGGAGATCTGGCACTAATGGGTGCGCCATTGCAGGCGGATGTCGTGGCCACGCGATCGGGTCATGCGATGACGCATGAGGTGTGTCGGCGTGTGCTGGCGGCGCGGGGCTGAGCGAGCGGTCCGTTGCTGTGAGTGCGGCTCAGCCGCGGCTGCGGGTGGTGGGCAGCAGTCCAAGCAGGACGCAGACGGCACCGACCAGGAGGACGAACGGGCGTGAGCGTTCGCCGGTGGTGAGTTCCTCGAGGCGGGAGATGTTGCGGGTGCGCTCGGGGAGGACGAGCGGCTCCGGTTCGAGGCTGGGGAAGACGGAGGCGTTGGGTTTGCCGTCGTTTCCGGCGAAGGGGAGCGCGCCGCGGTCGGTGGGGATCTGATTGAGTTGTGATTCGGCGAGCGAGACCAGGAGTGAGGGCTCGCGGTTGTCGACCGCGCCGATGAACTCCTCGTAACGCGACATGCGGTTTTCGCGGTGCTTCTCGATGGCCAGGACCAGGTCGCGCCGGAAGCGGGCCTGGGCGACATCTTCGTAGGCCGGAATGATCACCAGCGAGCCTAGCAGGGCCAACCCGGCGAGCAGGAAGAGCCAGCCGGGGTCAAAGAAGGGGCGCGAAGATGGAGCGGTGGGTGCTGCCACGATGAATGATATCTATCGGCGCTTTGACTGCGCGGCGAGGGAGATTTTGCTGGGCAATCTCGGCGGGGATCGTGGCGATGGGGTCAGGGCTTGACATCGGCGGGTTCGGCTTTGGGGGCCGCGGGGGGTTCGTCAGCCGCGAGGATGTCGATGCCTTTCTGGGCAAGTTCGTAGAGGCGGGGTTCGTCGAGGTGGCCCTGGGAGTTGTTCCAGGTGACGACCTGGGTGAAGAAGCGGTTGTCGTGGCGTTTGAGGAGGAGGAGAAGGGTCTGGCAGCCGGGTTCTGAGCCGCGGATGAGGAGGTGGTCGGTCCAGATCTTGGGGTCAAGGTCGAGGGCAAGCCGCGGCTTGGGGGTGGTTGGCGCGACCGGCGCGTCCGGGGCGGGCGGGAGCGGGATGGGGGCGGATTGGGGTTGACGCCACGCCGCGGCGAGGCCGGAGGCGATGACTTTGGGGTCTTGTTCGAGGAGGGCCAGGCGTGCGACGGCGTACGCGGCTTCTTTGTTGGTGGCGAACCAGCCGACCTTCTGGATCTCGACGGGCGTGGTCCAGGGCGTGGGGGCCTTGATGTTGATCGCGGCGACGAGTTGGGCAACTTCGCCGCCGGGTGCGAGCATGGAGCGGCGCAGGGTGCCTTCATCCAGGAGGTAGTTGGCGAGTGCGGGTTTGTGGTCGGGTGATTTGAGGCGGGTCCACTCTGCGAAGGTGAGGTAGGGGAAGGAGCGGTCGGGTTCTTCCTGGAGGAGGGAGAGGGCGTCCTCGATGGTGGTGCGGGTGAGGGTGTTGGCGAGGAGATCGGAGGCGTCGAGGTCGCCTTTGGCGATCAGCGGGAGGGTTTGGGCGAGGGTGGAAGTGGTTGGCGAGAGGGGTGTTGAGGGTTGGAAGGAGCCATCGGCGATTTTGGACGCGGCGATGGTGAGGAGGTAGATACGGCTGGCCGTGGTGATGTTGAGGCGGCGGCGGTTGCCGAACTCGTAGACCTCGCGGATGCGGACATCGGCGTCTTTGGTGCCGGGTGCTTCGAAGTTGATCTGATAGGCACCGAACCAGACGCCGGTTTGGAGCTGGCCCATGTCGCCGGCGAGGTCGTTCCAGCCGCCGTCCGCCGCGTCGCGGGCGGAGAGGCTGGCGGTGAAGGTCATACCGGCGATCTTGCCGGTGTCTTCGTTGACGGCCAGGAGGAGGCTGAGGTAGCGTTCGGCGTCGTCGTTGCCGATGACGCAGGAGAGGGCATCGGGGCGTGGGTTGGCTTCGTGTTCGATGAGGGAGACCTCGGCGCCTTTGAAGGCGCGGTCGCGGAGGGAGCTGAGGAGTTCCTTGACTTCGGTCAAGGTGAACTGTTCAAGGAATCGGGGTGTGAAGCGGCCCTCGGCATCGGATGCGGTGCGGGCGTTGATGCAGGAGAGGACCCAGGTGAGCTGTTTGCCCACGGGGGTGGTGGCGATCGCGGCGGGGTCGACTTCCTTGGGGGGCGCATCGTCCTGGGCGCGGGCCGCGGGGGCCAGGAGTGCGAGCAGGAGGAGCAGGGCACGGAGGGTTGGCATGTGGGGTCTCCGGTGGGGAGGGTAAGGGGTTCTAACGTGGCACGGCTCTCTGAGCCGTGTTCTTCAGTTTCATGGCTCTCTGAGCCATGTCAGGGGTCTGCAACCAGCGCCAGCATTGCTCAGAGAGCAATGCGACTGAAGAACATTGCTCGGAGAGCAATGCCACGGATGCGTTTCATCCAGTGTTTCATTTGTGCCACCGGCGGCGTGAGGGCCGGGTGCGCACCTAAACTGGACGTGTGATGACGGGTCCGATTGTTCGGTATCTGTCAATAGACCACACTGCTCTTTTCTGGATGGGTCCACATGGCCACTGACATTCGCGCGTTGCTTGGGAAGGATGCTGATGCACTGCTTGGATACGAGTCCAAGACTGTGAACAAGGGAAACCTGCACCTGCCTGGTCCTGATTTCATCGACCGGGTGTTTGCTCAGACGGATCGGAACGTTCCGACGCTGCGCAACTTTCAGACGCTGATGAACACGGGTCGTCTGGCGGGCACGGGCTACGTGAGCATTCTGCCGGTCGATCAGGGCATCGAGCACTCGGCGGGCGCTTCGTTTGCTCCGAATCCGGCGTACTTCGACCCCGAGAACATCGTGAAGCTCGCGATCGACGGCGGCTGCAATGCGGTCGCTTCGACGCTGGGTGTGCTGGGAGCCGTGGCGCGCAAGTACGCCCACAAGATTCCCTTCCTGGTCAAGTTCAACCACAACGAGATGCTGACCTATCCCAACATCTTCAAGCAGAGCTACTTCGGCAGCGTGCGCCAGTGCTATGAGATGGGCGCGATTGCTGTCGGTGCGACCGTGTACTTCGGGTCGGAAGAGAGCCGCGAGGAGATCGCGTATGTGAGCGACATGTTCGAGGAGGCACACTCCTTCGGCATGGTGACGGTCCTCTGGTGCTACACCCGCAACAACGCCTTCAAGGTGAAGGGCGCGGATGGCAAGAGCGTCGACTATCACGCCAGCGCCGACCTCTCCGGTCAGGCCAACCACCTGGGCGCGACGATCAAGGCCGACATCGTGAAGCAGAAGCTGCCGACCAACAACGGCGGATACGCGGCACTCAACTCGGGCGGCTCGGCCTACGGCAAGTGGGACAAGCGCGTCTACACCAACCTCTGCGGCAGCGACGAAGCAGGCAAGGGTGGACACCCGATCGATCTGTGCCGCTACCAGGTGCTGAACAACTACATGGGCCGCGTGCCGCTGATCAACTCGGGTGGCGAAAGCAAGGGCGAGAGCGATCTCGCAGAAGCAGTGATGACGGCCGTCGTCAACAAGCGCGCCGGTGGCATGGGCCTCATCTCGGGCCGCAAGGCATTCCAGAAGCCCATGAAGGATGGCGCAGCGCTGCTGCACGCCGTTCAGGATGTGTATCTGGATAAGAGCGTGACGGTGGCGTAAGGAACGAAGCGAAGTTCCGGAGTTCCAGCGTTCCGAAGTGCGCTTCGACTACTGAGCGTCCGGATCGCTCAACCAAGGCCTGAACGATCATGTGCGGCGGAAGAACTCGGCAAGCTGCCATGTTCTTCCGCCGCATCTGTTTCGGCACTCGCGCACAGCTTCTCGCACCACGCATTCGACCCGGTCGTTCGTTCACACTGCTTTGAACTTCGGCACCTCGGCACTTCGGCACTTTCCCCCCAACCCCCAATGCTCACGCTCATCGCTGGTTCTGTTCTCATGCTCGGAGCCCTCGCACTGGGTGTCTTCGGCCTGTGGGGCGATCGCGCCAAGGGGCGCAAGCGGTGTCCTTCGTGCTGGTATTCGATGGAGCACGCGGCGGGCGAAGCCGTGTGTCCTGAGTGCGGGCGAAAGAGCAGTGGAGCGGCATTACTCAAGCCGCGGCGGAGATGGTGGGCGGTCGTCGCCGCGGCTGTGCTGGGGTGTGGCGGCCTGTTCCTCGCGGCGGGCAAGGATCGGCTCGTCGTCTGGGCCTATCGGTTGCTCCCAGCATGGCGAGTGGAGTCGCGGCATGCAGCGGGTGCGGCGGGCGAGTACGAAGTGCTGATCTACGCCAACCGCAGACCTGACTGGAGCGGCGTGCCCCGATGTGTGGAGGTTCTCTTCAAGGGTGAACGGGTCTTCCGCATGGAGGCCTTCTATCCGCAGGTGGGTACGTATCAGGCGCCGGCTGAGGTGACGTTCGCGGATGGCATGGGACTGACGAAGGACCTGACGGGTGATGGGGCCCCGGATCTGTGGATCAGTGATCCAAGCCCGGGGACGGGTGCGTTTGCGAATCAGTTTGTCTTCAAGCTGGACCCAAGAGCCTCAACGGCGAGCCTGGTGCCGCAGGCGGTGATTCCGTACGTCGGCTGGTTTGTGGATGAGAATCAGGACAGCGTGTATGAGTTCCACGCGGTCGATCGGACGTTCTCGTACTGGTGGACACCGGGTTTCAACTCCCCGTACGTGATGGCGGTGCTGTCGTGGCGCGAGGATCACTATGAAGCCGATGGCGCGATGATGCGAGCACGCGGCGGGTGCCCCGATGATGCGGCGATGGCCGAAGCGGTGCGCGCAGCGAAGGACAACCAAGAAAAGGACTTTGGCCTGTGGGTGGGAGCACCCCTGCGAGTTGCGCTCGAACTCATCTACCACGGAAAGAAGGACCTCGCATGGCAGTTCCTGCGTGAGGTGTGGCCCGAACGGTTCAACCAGGAAAAGACGGTGGACAAGGCCATCGGTGAGATCGAGGAAAAGCTCAGGACCAGTCCGTTCTACCGGGCCGTGGTGGAGGCCAATGGAGGGTGAGGGGCGGGGCGGGGGGGCGGGGGGCAGAAGTTCCTGAGTTCCAAAGTGCAGGAATGCAAGAGCGCTGGTGAGCACACATGGCACTTCGTCGGGGCGTGTGTCCTCCTGCGCACTTCGGAACTTCGGAACCTCCCCCCTCCTCCCTCCCCCCGACCTCCCCGTACGGGTGCGTATCTTTTGGCTCTCTCATGGAACCCGCACCCAGCGAGCCTGTTCTGAAGCTGTCGACTCCGGTGGAGGAGATCCCGGGTGTGACTGCGCGCCAAGCTCAGGGGCTTCGGGCGCTTGGGATTTCGAATCTGGGGTGGCTCGCCGCGTATCTGCCGATGCGGCATGAGAAGATCGAGGCGGAGGCGGCGATTGCGGATCTCATTCCGGATCAGACGGCATGTACGCGCGGCGATGTGACGGCAACGCGCGTCGTGCGCAGCGGAAAGATGCCTCGGTTCGAGGTCGTGCTGCACGATGGGACAGCGCGGCTTGACTTGGTCTGGTTCAACATGCTCTTCCTGCGCAACTCGGTGATGCCGGGTGTGCGGCTGCGGGTGCAGGGCAAGGTCAAATCGCGCGGACCGGGCATCCAGATGGCCAACGCGAAGTTCGAGGTGCTCAACGCGGCGGACGAAGAGCCCGCCGAGAGCGAATCGCGGATGCGCCCGGTGTATCCGGCGACTGAATCATTCAAGAGCTGGGCGATTGAGCGCGTGATGCAGCACGCGGTGCCTCTCGCGCTCCCGCTGATTGAGGATCATCTACCCGAAGCCTTCCGCAAGGATCGCTCGATGCCGGAACTGCGCGAAGCCTATCGCATGCAGCATCTGGCGAATGACGAAGAAGAAGTGCTCATTTCGCGGCGACGGCTCGCGTACGACGAGCTGCTCTACCTTCAGCTTGGCGTGCAGCTCAAGCGGGCGCATCTGCGCGGTTCGCTGCGGGCGCCGAAGCTCAAGTGGTCGGTGGGCATCGACAAGCACATCCGCGAGCGCTTTCCCTTCACGCTGACGGAAGATCAGGAAGAGGTGATCAAGGAGATCGCCAAGGATCTTTCGAGCAGTGTGCCGGCGAATCGGCTCGTGCAGGGTGATGTGGGTTCGGGCAAGACGGTGGTCGCGCTCTACGCGATGCTGCTCGCCGTGGCGTCGGAAGCGCAGGCGAGTCTGATGGCACCGACGGAACTGCTGGCCGAGCAGCACCACGCGTCGATCTCGCGGATGCTGGCCGGGTCGCGCGTGCGGTGTGAGCTGCTCACCGGTACAACGCCCGCCGCGGCACGCGAGGCACTGCTGGCACGACTCGCAGCAGGCGAAATCGACATCCTCGTTGGCACGCACGCACTGCTCACCGAAAGCGTGAAGTTCAAGAGTCTGGCGGTCGCGATCATCGATGAACAGCATCGGTTCGGCGTGGTGCAGCGTGCCGGACTGCGCGAGAAGGCCAGTGATGCGGCGAGCACGCCGCATGTGCTGGTGATGACGGCAACACCGATTCCACGAACGCTGGCGATCACGCTCTTTGGTGATCTTGATGTTTCGTCGATCAAGGGGCTGCCGCCGGGGCGCAAGCCGATTGTGACCCGGGTGGTCGCGGGCGCAGGCCGCGGCGGGGTGTATGAGGAAATCAAGGCTCGCATCGCACGCGGCCAGCAGGCGTATGTCGTAGCGCCCGCCATTGATGGTGGCGTGGCGGAAGAAACGCTCGAAGCCGCGGCGACCGGTGTTGGTTCCGAGGCCGAACCCACGAAGATGCTGCGCGACATCCGGACGGTGGCCAAGGAACTGGAGACGGTGCATCTGCCGGGCGCTCGAGTGGCGATGCTGCACGGCCAGCTGTCGCGGCCGCTGCGCGAAGCCGTGATGGAGCGCTTCCGGTCGGGGCAGATCGATGTGCTGGTGGCGACGACGGTGATCGAAGTGGGCGTAGATGTCCCCAATGCCACGGCGATGGTGATCGAACAGGCGGATCGATTCGGGTTGGCGCAGTTGCACCAGTTGCGAGGACGCGTGGGCCGCGGCAGTGAAGACTCAATCTGCTATCTCATCGCCGATCCGACCACCGACCTGGGCAAGGAACGGCTCAGCGTGATGGAGAAGATCTCCAACGGCTTTGACCTGAGCGAAAAGGACCTGGAACTGCGCGGGCCCGGCGAAGTCTTCGGTTCACGCCAGAGCGGTCTGCCGCCCTTCAAGGTGGCAGACCTCACACGCGACCGGCAACTGCTGACGCTGGCGCGACGCGATGCCACCGCCTGGGTGAAGCAGTCGCCCAAGCTCGCGCTGCCGGAAGAGCAGTTGCTCAAGCGGCGGATGCTCAAGGCGTATGGGGAGCATCTGGGGCTTGGGGATGTTGGGTGAGCGGGGTGAAGCGCACTGGTTTCTTGTCAGGACCACGCGGCTGCACTTCCACTCTTCTATTCTTCCCCCATGTCAAACCTCATCATGATCATCGCGGCGGCTGCGCTTCTGGCCGGGTGTGCTTCGATGCCGAGCGATCGGTCGGGTTCAATGCAGGCTCCGGGCTTTCATGAACGGACGGTTCGGGTAGGCGGCACGGAGCATCGATACGTGGTGTATGTCCCCCGCAGTTACGCGGCGGGCACCCCGACACCAACAATCATGTTCCTGCACGGCAAGGGCGAATGCGGCACGGATGGATGGAAGCCGGTCGCTCAGGGAATCGGCCGCGCGATGATGTTCGACATCGCGGCGTGGCCGTTCATCGTGATCTTCCCGCAGAAGCCTGATGCGAACAAGCAGTGGGAGGCGTTCGAGTCGATGGTGATGGGCGCGCTGGATGCTGTGAAGCGCGACTACAGCGTCGATGCATCGCGCACGTACCTGACAGGCCTGTCGCAGGGCGGGCACGGTACCTGGGTGATCGGTGCCATGCACTCGAAAGTTTGGGCGGCCCTGGTGCCGGTGTGCGGCTATGCCGATGCTCGGTCGTTGGCGCCGCACGTGGCGGATCTGCCGATATGGTGCTTCCATGGCGGCGAGGATGACGTCGTGAAGCCCGAGCAGTCGCGGATGATGATGGCCGAGCTCGAGAAACTGGGTGCCAAGGACATCAAATACACCGAGTACCCTGGCGTGAATCACAACTCGTGGGACAAGGCGTACGGGAGTGAGCCGCTCGCGGCGTGGCTGCTGGGCAAGCGAAAGTGAGTTCGGGGGAACGGGAGTGGAAGTTCCAAAGTTCCGAAGTGCAAAGTGCACTTTGGCACTTCGGAACTCAGGCACTTCTGCCCTCCCCGTCCCGATGTCACAGCCGCCTGTTGAGCGTTTCGTTCTGAGCCGCGGTGCGTGCGAGGCCCGTGAGTGCGCGGCATACTTCGGGGGTGAGATTGCGGAACTCGAGGCCGGCCTGCACCTTGAAGACGCTGGTGCGTCGCGTCCAGACGACGACGGCTTCGAGGTTCACCGGGCCATCGAGTGTCTGCAGCGTCGTGGTGATCGTTGATCCGATGGCTGGCGGCTTGGAGGCGCAGAGCACGCGCATTCCCGAGGCTGAGAGGTCGAGCACCGTGCCGAGTGTGCAGGCCACTTCCTGGAGCAGCACGCGGCCATGCCGGCGGCGCTGGATGTCGCGCTTCTGCTCCGATTGGTGAAGATCACAGCGCAGTTCGGACTTGGTGGGGTTCATACTCGCCGAGCATCGGCCCCTTGATGGGTGAGCATGACCCCGATGGGTGGAGATTGGCCGCCGCGGGGCCGGATAGATGCTTCAGACGTCCCAGACGGATCCACGCGGCGTCACATCCAGCCAATTACTGCTTGTAGCGTGCCCGGTACTTCTCCGCGAGCTTGGTCTGCTTGTTGGAGAGGTCGATCTGGCGGCCATCGATGTAGGCACTCTCGATGCGGGTGGTGATCTCGAGCGGGTCGCCGCTGGTCACGATGATGGTCGCGCTCTTTCCGGCTTCGAGCGAGCCCAGCGTGGAGTCGACGCCCGTGATCTGTGCGGACCAGAGGGTGAGACTCTTGAGTGCGATGTCGTTGGGGAGGCCGTGTGCGACGGCCATCGCCGCGTGGTAGGGGAGGTTGCGCTCGTGGGCCGTGTCGTCGTTGTGGCTGATCGCAAAGCGAAGCCCGGCTTCGTGCAGCTTCAGCGGCAGCGCGAAGGGCTCGTCGTAGGCTTCATCATCGCGGCGGGGCAGGTTGTGCGTTCCCATCAGGATGATCGAGATGTTCGCTGCCTTGAGCACCGAGGCACAGAGGGGCGCTTCGCGTCCGCCGATGATGACCACATCCTGGTTGTACCGCTGCGCGAAGGAAGCCACCGAGATGAGCTGGTCGACGGTGTTGGCACGCACGAAGAGCTTGGCCTTCGCGGGGCCCTGCGCAAAGAGGGGCTGCATCGCATCCCAGCGCAGGTCGGCGGGCGTGTTCGGGTCGCCCGCGCGAGCATCGGCGTAGGCCTTGGCCGTGTCGAAGACCTTGGTGATGGCTTCGAGGTCGCGCTTGATGTTGCGCTGCTGATCTTCTTCGCTTTCGGTCATCCACCATGCGGTGAAGGTGCGCATGTTCGGCCAGCTGATGACCTGGCCCAAGCTGCGCTTCACCGTCATGTCGGTGTTGGTCCACCCGTCAAGACGCATGACCGAGGGCTGGCCGGAGATGAGGCCGCCGGTGGGAAAGACCGCCGCGGCGAGGATGCCGTTGGATCGCGTCACCGGGATGAGCGTTGAATCGGGATTGACCGCGGTCGCGGCGACCACTTCGGAGGCGATGCGAGCACCCTCGCTGATGTCGATGGTCTGGGGGACGGCCTGGATCTCGGTCAGGCCCAGCTGGGTGTACGGGCTGATGAGGCCGGGGTAGACCCGCTTGGCGTTGTGCAGATCGATGATGGTGGTGCCCTGCGGGAGCGAGGTGGGGTCACCTGAGCCCATGGCGGTGATCTTGCCGGCCTCGAAGAGGATCCAGCCATCGGCGATGGGTTCGGAGCTTACCGGGTAGATCGCGGCGTTGGTCAGGGCGATCGGGCCGCGTTGTGGCGGGGCCTTGTGCGTGAGATCCTGCGCCCACGCGGCGGTGGTCATTCCGGCAAGCAGAAGCGCGATGGCGTGGCGTGAGTGGCGCATGGGTGGT
>JBILUL010000298.1:0-3139 GCA_044371005.1 Phycisphaerales bacterium
GGTGGTGGGGCCCAATGACCTCGCCGCGTTCGCGGCGGACCTTGCGGGAGAGATCAATCAGTCGCGTGATGTGGTAGCGGAACTGGGCAACCTGCCGCTCTACGCGGGCTACTGGTGGGACGCGGCCCTGGAGCTCTACCACGTCCGCCACCGAGTCTACGACCCGCGCCTGGGCCGCTGGCTGCAACGCGACCCGCTCGGCTACGCGGCAGGCAGCAACCTCTACAGCTACGTGATGAACCAGCCGGGGAGGTTTGTGGATCCGCTGGGGTTGAGGTGGGCGCAGGCTGGGGGAGAGAGTGGTGGCACACCGCCAGAACCATGCAGTGGCGAACACAAGCAGGCAGAGCCAGATGATGGATGGCTGAACTGGATTTGGCGAAATGTCCTCGCCGGTACAGGGTCGCCCACACTAAGAAAAACAGTTGATGACACAAGACTGAATCTGCTCAAAGAGGTGCCAATCAACGCGGCGGACGCGTCGCTTTCGATGGGAACCGCCTATGTGATCAGTTTCATCAAGGTCGCAGGGGACACAGCGGGACTCAGCTATCAAGCCGTATTTGAGTTGGCGGCTGGCGGCACGCTTGGCGGTGCTGTCGGTGCGAAAGGCAGTGCCAAGGCGATTGTCGAAATCGTCGAGGATGTGCAAGCCGCTGGCGGATGGATCGCGAGGATTCGAGAGATAGTTTCATTGAAGCGATCCAGTGAAATCTCAACACAAGGAAAAATCTTGGTTGGTCCTTATGAAGTGATGGCTGAAACACTGAAAGAATCGGGGCAGCAAGCAGGGCATTTGAATCAAGTCGCTGCATTCAAAGGCCTCCTTGAGCGGGACGCGAGTTTGGCAGTTCCGCTTCGAGGTTCGACGAATGAAATTGGATCGGAACACCGGAAGTTCCATGAAGTCCTCGAGGCGTTCTGGGATAAGTACCGGACAAACACTAGCGCTAGCCCGAAGGTGCACGAGTACACAGATGCACTTGGCGATGCCCTCCGCGCGACAGGGCGCTTCTCGGATAAGGAAGCAAGCCTGTTGGTCGATTTTGCAAAGGAGGAAATCGCTTCAGCACGTTCTGCGAGATATCCAAATGGTCTTGGTCCGAACGACTTGATCCCTCGTGTGCCTGGTAGAATACCCGGAGTGTCTGGCAAACCTCCGTGTCCACCAAAGGGAGCGACTCCATGAGAGAAATCGAAGTCATCCACGGCGAAGGACTTCTTCGGCTGTTCAGTCGGCTCGGCGGTCAGTTGTCGGCAAGGTACGCGCAGTGCAGCAATGTTTCGCAGGCGGAAGAGCTGCTCATTAATGAGTATTTCGATCATGCACTTCTCGAGGCTGCTAACGACTTGCGCGATTGGCGGCTTGGACACGACCATCGTCGAGCGGCTGACGAAGAGACCCAGCTGCGCAAGGATGGGGATGCACTCAAAGCTCGGGTCGCGGAGTGGGCTGGACGGCTTCATAAAGCTGGTTTCAAGAAGCCCGAACAGGAGAGGATTGTTCGAGAGACAACAAGTATCATGGTTCTCGCAATGATCGAGCGTCGATGGGACATGCCCATCGACGACCGCATCTTCAGCCCGCTGGATGCCGTGATCGCCGAAGGCCATATTCTCTGCGGCTGGGCGGGGGGGTTGTACCCTGAGGGCGAGTGGGTGGTCTGGTAAGCGGGAGGAGCTCCAACCATGGACGAGATAGAGCACTGGCTCGAGGCGCGGGAGGCCTCATTCTTCTCGCGGCTTGGCTGCGATTTTCTCGATGAGTTCGAGCAAGTGGGACTTGAGAGCGATGCGTTCGATGGCTGGTTCCAATACCGCTACCCCGAAGACGTCATCGAACAGGCACATCGTCGGGAATTTCTTGATTCTGTGAACGAGGTGGCAGAGGCACAGTGGGAGCGAGTGCGGGCGATCTCAGCGCAGAAGGCGGAGGTGGAAGAGGCTGTCTGTCGGCGCGAGCTTTCGGCTTGCGCACGGACGTTGGAGCGATGCACGCCGCGGCTTGAGGCAGCGGGGTTGGTGGAGAACTGGTCGGCTTGGAATGCCAAGCTTGTTCGGGTGTCGGCCAACATCATCGCCTTTTCCCGGCTTGAAGAGCGCGTCGGAATACCCGAGGAAGAGCGAACGTTCCAGTGGCTTGGGTGGACCATTGAACGGGGGCACGTCATCTGCGGCGTGGAACGTATCGGTGAGCGGATTGTGAGTTGGAGCGTGTGGTAGGACGCAGCTGGCGGGTGTCTCGGTGGTGATTGGCGTGGCTGGTTGTGGAAGCACGTGACGTTTCCGGGCCTTGACGCAGGCAGGTTTCCGCTGGTTTCTGAAGTGGTGTACGGCACCTACAGGAAAGCGATACTGAAGCCGGGTTGATTCTGGCGAGGTTTACGTACGATGCCTCGGGCCTCGGTCGAGTGCTACGTACAACGCGAATGTCCTCAGCGGCACGGACCCAGCCGACTGCACGCTGGCCAACGACTTCACGGACCTGTACATCTACGACGCGCAGTGGCGCGTTCGCGCGGTGCTGCGGCGTGAGGCCGGCGAGATCGATGACCCGAATGTGACAACCTGGGTGCGTGAACGCTGGGTCTACCACCAGAGCGGCGATGGGGAAGGAGCCTTTGGAACGGGCCCGACTGGCGACGATGCACCCGCGGCGAGATTCCTTGATGGTGATGGCGATGGCGACTTTGAGACCGTGCAGCACTTCCTGTGCAACCGTCGCGGCGATGTGGTGGCGGTGGTGGGGCCGGGGATTGATGGCGATCCCAACGATGGCGTGTCGAGGGCGACGATTCCCGGTGCGTTGATCGCGCGGGTGTGGTATGACGACTACGGCATGCCGCGGGTGTACGCGGCGACCGACATTGATCACAATGGTGTGAGCGATGAGAACGATCTGGCGGAGTTCACCGCGCGGTATCAGATCGGGCTCGGTGCCCAGAGCAGCGACGAAGCGACCCGCCGGGAAGCGCAGCGGTACCGCAACCAACTGGACTGGGACCGTGATGGGGTGGTGGGGCCCAATGACCTCGCCGCGTTCGCGGCGGACCTTGCGGGAGAGATCAATCAGTCGCGTGATGTGGTAGCGGAACTGGGCAACCTGCCGCTCTACGCGGGCTACTGGTGGGACGCGGCC
>JBILUL010000159.1:0-11432 GCA_044371005.1 Phycisphaerales bacterium
GGTCCGCATTGCGCCCTCCGCCGCGCTGGTTGGCATGACTCTGATCGACAGCCGCCTGGGTTCCAAGGGTGTTCAGGTGCTTGGCATCACTCGAACGGATCAATCGGGCGAGGAGCGATTCATCGGTACCCCGGCCGGGTCAGAAGTACTCCATGCCGAGGATTTGCTCACTGTGTATGGAACCCCGGAGCGAATCAGCGAACTCGTGCGGTGAGACAAGGTCGCATCTGCCCAAAGGCTCAGTCCGAGGTAGCACATCGGAGGCGATCCGGTCGATGAACATGATGCAGGCACGGGCCATGCAAGGAGATCCGCATCATGATTCATGAAGTCTCCGGCGACATTCTGCTCTCCGCGGCACAGGCCATCGCTCACGGAGTCGCACCCAACGATCCTTTCCATTCCGGTCTGGCACTCGCACTGAGAGAAAAGTGGCCGGCGATGTACAAGGACTTCCGGCACTACTGCCAGACGACCCATCCCAAGTCCGGTTCAATCTGGACGTGGGCGGGGGTCGGTGAGCATGGCCCGGTTCAGATCGTGGCATTGCTCACTCAGGATGGTGGTTACGAGCATGGTGCACGGCCCGGCCCTGCGACCGTGAGCCATGTCAATCATGCACTCAAGGAGCTGCACGCCTGGATCGTCAAGGAGGAGATCGCCAGCATCGCACTGCCGCGGCTGTGCACGGGCGTGGGGGCCATGTCCTGGGAGCGCATCGTTCCGCTGATTCATCAGCATCTGGGAACGCTTCCGATTCCGGTGCAGGTCTACAGCACGTTCCACAAGGGAGTCCGTGCTGAGGAACCGGGGCTTGGCGTGAAGGTATCGGGCGGCTGAACAGCCCATGGCGCGACGGTGATCTCTCAAACGAACAACACCCCGCGAGGAGCGGGGTGTTGAGCGGAGAAGATGAAGGTCAGTGGAGAGGATGTGGCTCAGGCGGGCTTGGCCGGAGCGTTGTGCTGCTGGGCAACGACTGCGGCTGGCTCCTGCCGCTTGATGGCACCGTAGCGCCAGCGGCACGCCACGAGGAAGGCCAGTTCCGCAAGCGCCCATGCGCCGACGTATGCCTCACCGCCGGAGCCGAATCCGTAGCTGTGCAGACCCGTCGCCATGACGTAGTTGACGCCGTAGAACGTCCACACGATGACGACGAAGCCGAGCACCGAGCAGCAGGCAAGACCAAAGTCCTGAATCCACCGCACATAGCGGGCATGCAGCACGGCAAAGTAGACGACGATGCTGATGAGCGCCCAGGTCTCCTTCGGGTCCCAGCCCCAGAAGCGGCCCCATGAGTCCGCGGCCCATACGCCGCCGAGGATGGTGCCGGCTGTCAGCAGCAGGAGGCCGATCTGGATGCACCGGTAGGTCTGAACGACCAGAGGCGTTGAGCGGCGAGCTGCGAGCTCTTCGTCGCGGCGCCCCGGGAACAGGATCTGCCGAGTCAGATAGACGTGCGAAAGGACCGAGGCGACAGCGAAGACGCCGTAGCTTGCAGTCACCGTCAGCACGTGAACGATCAGCCAGTAGTTGCTGCGGAGCACGGCCGGGAGCGAGTTGGTCCGGTCTTCAAGCGGGACAAGATTGGCAAAGAGCACCGAGAGGAAGGCTGCGCCAAGGGCGCCGAAGAGGTAGTAGCCCGAGCGGTTGACGATCTGGGCGACCAGTCCGATGGCCATCGCCACCAGACCCATCCACAGCAGTGCTTCGTAGGTGTTCGTCACCGGAGCGCGATCGAGAATCGCTACCCGCAGCCCGACGCCGAGCATCTGCTCACCAACGCCGATCACCGCAGCGACCACGGCCAGGATCACCAGCGGCTTGCGCAGTGCCAGCCGCGAGAACCCGAAGAGCACGATGGCAAGCCCGTAGAAGATCGCGGTCTTCTGCCAGGGGTTGTGACGGTCGTGCAGAAGCTCGTAGCCGATGGCTCGGGCCGCATTCGGGTCGAGCGTTCCCGCCGCAGCAATCGCCGCCTTGAAGTTGCGGACGGCCGTCAGCATGTCACCACTGCTGGTGTACGCCTTGCCCATCGCATTGAATGCGGCACGAACCGCTTCAGTGCCCGGGTCGCCCTCATTGAGGCCGACCTTGAGGAATGGCTTATGGTCGCCCGCGGGTACCAGCGGAAGCTGTTCGCCCGAGGCCAGTCCCGCGGCACGATTGGCGGCACTGAAGATGTCGCCCGCGCGACGCTGGTTATCACTCGCCTTGGCCTTCGGATCGGCCATGCGGGCCTTTTCCTGCTCCATCAGCAGCTCGTTGAGCTTCTTGTTCATGGCCACTTCGGCCGCGGTGAAGAAGCGACGCTGCGGATCAAGACCTACGAACGTCTTGAACGGACGATGTTCAATCGTCAGGATCTCCGCCTGCATCATCGACTGCTGACCCTTGAAGAGCAGGTCGCAGAGCAGCTCCATGTGATCGCGGCCAGCAAAGTCCTTGGGACCGTTGCTCTTTGACCAGTGCTCACGACCCGTGAGCTGGACCGCAAGACGGCGGGCATAGGCATCAAGGGGCATGATGCGTCCACCATCCTGGATGGCGACAGCACCGAGCTCCTTGGTCCACGCGGCGGTGTCAGACGCCTGCGTGAGCGGGCTGGCGAGCAGGAGCAGCAGCCACATTGCGAGTTGGGCGAGCAGTGATGGGGGACGAGACATACATGGACTCCTTCTGGCTGAACGCAACGGGGATCCCGGGGTGACCCCAGCTCAAAGAACGACTGAAGAACGTGATGAAAATGCCGACGCACAGAACCGTTGAACCCAGGTACGTGAGCGGGATGCCCGGGTCCTTCATGACGCTGAACACCGAGATGTCCTCGCCGATGAAGCCCGACTGATACACCTTCCACGGTGACTGGGCGTACGGGTTGTTCATGAAGATGCGGTACGGCAGATCAGCCTGACCCGCCGAAGAGATGATGACATCCGACTCATACGACATCGCCATGTTCACGCCCGGGTAGTCAAGCTTGCGGAAGTCCGTCAGCTTGACCGCGAACGGAAGCGGGTACTGGCGAGGCCCGAAGCTCACGAGGGTGTCAGCTGAACCAGGAAGCTGCGCAGATCCCTTCCACGCCACCACGATCGGTTCCGGTGCCGCGGCTGACTTGATCAGCAGCGCGGGGCGACGCTCCGATGCCATCGGGGCCTTGACGAACCGCGTCGTCGAGTGAGCACGGGTGAGATGCTCGGAAATCGTCACTGAGTGAGACCCCAGCGCGAAGGTCGCGGGCAACTGTCCCAGCGGTCCGATCACCCGGCCCGCACCGTTGCGACCGACATAGCCGATCATCGGAGCAGTGCCAGGCCCGTAGACCACCAGCGTCTCAGCAGCCGCGGCACGGGCCGGCACACCCACCAGCTTCGCCGTCGAAGCAGCGGTGCCCTCCAGTGTCTTCACGATGACCATGTCAGGGAAGTTCAGGAAGCAGACATGCCGCTCGGTCGTACCCTTGCCATCCGTCAGCGTCACGTCGACCGCCGGGTTGTCCTGCGAGGAATCCCCCTCGGCCAAACCGGACCCTGACACTATCGCATGTGAGAATGACTTGATGGCCGAAATTCTCCAACCTGGGAATGCCTCGTCGCCCTCTTTGGCGAGCGGGTAGCGGTTGGTCCCCATGGTGAAGACATAGCCAGGCAGCAGCGAGGCCTCGCCCTCCGGTGCAGGAGCAGGCTCCCACGCAAGGCCGTCGGAGAGCACGCGGACGCTCAGGTCGCCCATCTGGCTCGCTCCGCCGCTCTTGGCTTCCTCGCCCACCCAACGCCCGGCCTTGTCAACCGTGATGTTGATGGCACGGAAGGGCTGAGGGCCGCCATCGCTGACGACTTCCTCCTCCGTGGTGTTCTCCCAGCGCTCCAGCACCACCAGGTCATTCGCGCCCAGCTTCAGCGATGCAGGCCCCATCGGTGCCTCCGCAGAGGCGACGGGCGTGCCCTTCCCTGCAGCGAAGCGGGTGAGCTCCACGACCTCCGTATCCAGCTCTATGGCATCGCCAGAGCCGTTTTCCTCGAGTGTGAGCTGCCCTTCAACCCTTCCAAACAGCGACCAGAAGCCGCCGAAGATCAACATCACCAGGCCCGCATGCACCGTGATGAACCCCCCGTGGCGCTTGCGCCACGGATAGCGGGCAATGACGGCGAAGATCAGGCTGATGCAGACCAGCCCCATCAGCCCAATGAACCACCATGAGCCATAGACCAGAGCTCTTGAGACCTTGCTGCTCTGGCTTGATTCAAGGTACGTCCCCCATGCCATCGCCGCGGCGACGAAGAACATGACCGGAACGGCCAGCTGAACGCTGCCCAGAAACCGGACGACTCGTCCGAACGGAGTGGTGTGCCAAGGCTCTTCGTGCTTCATGATCGCTTCCAGTTTTCAGAATCGGGAACTAACCCACCGACACCAGTTTCTCATGCAATTTCCATGCCTCTGGGAATTGCCTCATGGAACCCAAACGAAAGGGGGCCGTGATCAAGGGAATGCACTGGGAATCTGGACAGTGAAATGCCGCAGGTGCGGCTGATCCGCCACCTGACCGAGCACCGCGGCCCTGCCGCCGACGGGGAGCCGTCCACCTGCCGGATGGAGGGAAACCACGCCACAGCAGGCCCGCCATCACTGGCCGGGGTTTGTCCCGTCAATCAGAGGTGGGCTCTTCATCATTCCGCGGCGGGCTGCGGCGCCGACGATTCCGGGTCCGCGGCGGCGATCGGGAACCGAATGACAAACCGCGTGCCCCGCGAGGGCTCGCTCACGGCCTCAATGGTGCCACCGTGGTCGCGGATGAGCCTGGATGTGATCCACAGCCCCAGCCCGGTTCCTTTACCGATCGGCTTGGTGGTGAAGAATGGCTCGTAGATCCGGTCAAGGTGCGTGGGGTCGATGCCCGCGCCGTTGTCCGAGACTTCCAGGATGCACGCGGCCTCGTCGCGGCGCGTGCTCACGGTCACCCGCGGCTCCGTCACGCCCGCGGTCGCATCGATCGCATTCACCACCAGATTGGCCATGACCTGTTCAAGCGCATGGCGGTTGAGACGTGCCGTTCCAGCATCGGGAGCGAGCGTGCACTCCAGCGAGGTACCGCGCAGACGCTTGTCGAGCGAGATCATCTGGATCGAGCTGCGCACCACGTCGTTGATCTCGAGGATCTCGAAGGCACCCTCGCCGGGGTGCGCGAACGAGGTGAGCTGGCGGATGATGCGATGGATGCGCTGAATCTGCTCTCGCAGCGAGGTGATCGCGTCCGGCCGCAGGACATCGGGCTTTCGCTGCATGAGCTGCAGCACACTGTCCATGTTCGAGAGCGGGTTGTTGATCTCGTGGGCGATGCCCGAGGCCAGTTGTCCCACCGCCACCATCTTCTCGCTCTGAATCAGAGCCCGCTGCTGCTGGTGCAGCTGTCTGGAAAGCTCCTTGAGCCGAAGCACCTGGCGGATGCGGGAGAGTTCGCGCCGATACAGGGCCCGTGTGACACTCTCGATCAGGAGCACCATCGTGACGATGGTCAGTGACCATGAAATGCCCACCATCCAGTCCTGACGCGTGGTGGGGGCCAGTCCAGCCAGAAAGAGCGCCATCCACAGGGCGCAGATCGCAAATGCCGCCGCGGCGAGGGCTCGGTTCCTTGGCTGGACGAGGCTCGCGAAGATCATGTGGAGAAAGAACAAGCCCATGGCGGGGCTGTACAGCCCGCCGGACCAGATGGCGATCCGCGTCAGACAGGCCAGATCGAAGTAGATCTCAACCGAGGCCAGGGTCAGCAGCTTCGCCTCGCCGTCCTTGTGCGAGTGCAGTGAGTTGAGTCGCCAGCGGACGATCGCGTTGAAGACCAGGATCGCGATGCCCAGTGCAACGGTCCCCTGGCTTCCTTCTCCGAACCAGTGAAGCCACGTCGAATCAAGCATCCCCGCAGCGAGAATCGTGCTGCCGGCAATCCAGCGCAGACCGGTCAACCAGTTCAAGGCACGGTGCAGTAGCCGGCTTCGATGCTGCTGAGGAAGCGTCATCATGAACGCGAACCCGCCTGTTCAACCGGAGTCGCAGGTGGTTCGAGGCCGACCGAACGCTCGAGATCCACCATCTTCTGGCCCGGCATGTAGTCAGTCAGCACCACGCGGCGGATCTGCTTGAGTGACGCCACGATGTCGGTCATTCTGCCCAGTGATGTCCGGATCTCACGAAGGTGGGCCGCCTGCGCCGGGTTCCCCCCCGACTGGCGGTCCAGCAGCCCAAGCTGAAGTTCAATGATCGACATGGCGTTGTTGAGTCCGTGATTGAGCGTCACAGCCAGTTGCCGGAGCGCTTCGGCCTTGTGTTCTTCCGAAGCCTGCAGCTGGCTGGCCAGATAGTTGTAGGCGTGCGCCAGCTCACCGAACTCGTCCAGCTCGTCGACCTTGACCCGGTGATTGAACTGCTCCGCCGCGAGCAGGCGGCTGCCCTCGACGAGTTGCCCGACCGGGCGCAGCACCATCTGGGCGGTATAGAGAAGCACCAGCACCGAGACATTCATGATGACCATCGCGGCGACCGTGAGTCCGAGCACCATGCGACGGAAGTACTCTCCAACATCTCGCTGCTTCTGTGCGACATGGCCACGAAGGTGCTTGCTCAACTCCGAGAGGGCCGCATGAAGGCTTGCGGACATCGCGGCATCAGGCAGTCTCGCGCTGACCGCGGCGGTGAGTGTGCGGGCACTGGCGAGCGCTCGGCCCGCGTCAGAGTCGGGGTTGCTGGCGGCGGGATGTTCTCCAAGCCGCTGGAGCGTGGCGTCCAGATCCTGGGTCAGCGCGCTGATCGAAGCCAGCATCTGCGGAGTCACCGGGGCAGACGCGGCAGTCCGCTCGATTGCAATCGCGTCGGACGTCGCGTTCTGCACGCCGTCGATGAGCACGATTGCATCACTGTTGGCGGCGTCAATGTCGGCCAGCACGCCCTGGAGCATCGATACCGCCACGATGGCCCCGATGACGAAGGCACAGATCAGGATTCCAACGCGGCTGAGGAGTCTGCGGCGGAGCATGGGGACGGGCGTTTCGAACGGGCGGTTTCACGAGTGTGATGAGCGAGGCGGCAGGGCCACGAGGGGCGAGCCTCGCGATCCCGCCGCGGAATCAGGCGGGGGCCAGTTGTCCGGCCTTGTCGCGGTCTTCGAGGTCCTTGGGAATCTCCAGCTCTTCCATCTTGCGGTACAGGCTTGAGACGCCGATGCCCAGGTGCGAGGCGGTCTCGGCTTTGTCGTAGCGGTGCCGGCGGAGGCTGTAGATGATGTGCTGGCGTTCGAACTGCGTCACGGCCACCTTGAGGTGCTCGCTCGTATCTTCCGCCGCGGCGTCGACGCTGAAGGGCAGATCCGATGCATCGATGTCGCGTCCCTCTGCGAAGATCACGGCACGTTCGATGACGTTCTCCAGCTCGCGCACATTGCCACGCCATTCGTGCGACATGAGCGCCCGGATGGCCGTGTTCGTGATTCCCGCGACCTGCTTGTTCATCTCACGCGTGTACTTGTCCAGGAAGTGGTGGACCAGCATCGGAATGTCGGTGCGCCGCTGCCGCAGCGGCGGGATGGCGAGGCGCACCACATCCAGCCGGTACATCAGGTCCTCGCGGAACTTGCCTTCCTTGCACAGCGCACGCAGGTCCTGATTGGACGCCGCGACGATGCGAAGATCAACCGGCCGCGGGCGTGTATCGCCGACTGGAATCACGACGCGCTCCTCGAGCACTCGCAGCAGCGAACTCTGCACGCCCATGTGCAGTGTCGAGATTTCATCCAGGAAGAGCGTGCCCCCCGAGGCCGCCTCGAAGTAGCCGATGCGATCGCGGACGGCGCCAGTGAACGCACCCTTGCGGTGGCCGAACAGTTCCGATTCGATCAGGCTGTCGGGAATCGCCCCGCAGTTGACGGCGACGAACGGCTTGTCGCGGGTGATGCCGTTGTAGTGGATGGCCCGTGCGAAGAGCTCCTTGCCGGTGCCCGATTCGCCGATGATGAGGACACTGCTGCGGACCGTCGAGAGCTTGTGCACCAGCTCGAAGAGCTTCGTCATCGCCGGTGATTCGCCGATCAGGTTATGGAAGGCACTCGAGGCGGCCAGCTGCTCGGTGAAGATCGCCCGGTCGCGGCGCATCTCTCCGAACTCGAGCGCCCGGCTGATCCGCAGGAGCACATCGTCAAACTGCATCGGCTTGAGCAGATAGTCCGCCGCGCCCGCCCGCATCGCGGCCACGGCACTGTCGACCGTGCCGAAGGCCGTGATCACGATGACCGGCGTCTGCGGGGCCAGCTGCTGCAGCTGACCCAGCAGTGCGATGCCGTCCTTGCGGGGCATGCGGATGTCCGTCAGCACCAGGTCAAAAGGGCGAGCCACCGCCTGCTCGAATCCCTCCAGCCCGTCCGCAGCGACGACCACCTCATACCCCTCATCGCGCAGCAGCTGTGCCAGCGATTCACGGAGCATTGCTTCATCTTCGCATACCAGAATCGACTTGGCCATCAATCGTGCTCCCGCCTTCATGGCATTTCAGGATGCCGGGGTTGTCAGGTACTTGTCAGGAAGCTGCAGGTCGGGCCGTTCGAAGTCCCAGTAGACATTCACGATCCACCAGCGATCTCCATCCTTGAGCAGCTGGATGCTGTTCACACCGCGAATATAGGGGGCCGGATCCTCGGCCTTGCGGCGGGATTCAAAGGTGCTCCAGACGTGTGCCATGCTGCCGAAGGACTCGATCCGGACCGCGATCTGCTTATCGAAGAAGCCGCCCTTCTCGAAATAGGTCCGGTTGGCCTCCACATAGTCGCCCACCGAAAGGTAGAACGCACCCGCCGCGCCCGCCGCACCCTGCCGGGCAGGGATCATGCGTGCATCCGGCAGGAAGAGCGACTTGTACCGATTCCAGTCGCGAGGCTGTCCGGCCGGACCTGAACTTGATTCATACATGGCCTTGAGCGTGCTCTCGATCGTCGCGACATCCTGCGGATTGGCCTTGGGCCAGTCTTCTGCCGGACGAGGCATCGGAATCTGCGGGTGGCCCGCCGGCACCGTCCCGTTGGGCTTGCCCGCATCCGCCGGCGGTGTCGCCGGCTGGTGCGCTGCATCGGCCGGCTTGGTCTGCGCGGGCGGAGTGGTGGGCTGGCCGGCAAAGACCAGAAGCGTGACCGCTGCGCTCAGCAGCACCGAGACGTTGGGAAGCATGAGTCAGTACTCCAGTGGGATCCGACCTGAGGTCGGGGGGGATTCGGATTCGCCGCGTCGCGGCAGGATGACCGACCTGAGGTTCATGCAAATGCGATGCCGGGCTATCGCACCACGCTGAGGCGGTCTCGCGACTCTCCAGTCTCAGAATTGAGAGGAGCAGCCGACGGCGATTCTCTCGACTAAGAGCCCGCAGGTCGAAGCAAGCCTGCGGCGCGTTCTCGGATGCGATTCGTGCTGGCATGAAATATGCACACTCTTTTTTGGCGAGGCGGTCTGCAGCTCCCTGCCGGTGATTAACTCCGGAGGTGCGCTGTTGGTTGATCGATTCCGGTCAACGTGGTCCTTACCCGCCAGTGATGGAGCACCCATGGGACGTTGGATCGAGCGGCTGGCCAGGAACAAGATCAAGGTCGGGCTCGGTGCGATCGTGTTCATGGGGGTGTTCAGCGTGGTCAGTGTCGAGCTGACCTCGCAGAGCTGGTTCTGCAACAGCTGTCACATCATGGGTCCTTACTACGACAGCTGGAAGGTCGGGACTCACAAGGATGTTGCGTGCGTCAAGTGCCACATCTCGCCTGGCATGGAGAACTTTCTTGCCGCGAAGTTCAATGGCCTGGGACAGGTCGTCGACGATGTGCTGCATCGCACCTCCAACAAACCTTCCGCATCCGTGTCCGAGTTCTCCTGCACGCGTTCGGGCTGTCACTCCGTTGAAAAGCTCAAGGCGACGGAAATCAACAACGGAATGTTCAAGTTCCCGCACTCCAAGCACATGGGCAACAAGACCCTGGGTGTTGAGATCTCCTGCGGCACCTGCCATTCCCATGTCAAGGGCGACAAACACTTCGAGGTGAGCACGAACGTCTGCATCACCTGCCACATGATCGAGCGCTCGACTGATCCTCTCCAGACCGCGGCAGGCAAGACGCTCTCGGTGATTCACCTCGCGGTACGCGAGAATCATGCCGTGGCCCCGGATGCGCCCGTCGTCCCCGTCGCGGCTCCGGCCCCCGATGCCGAGAAGGCTCCCCCGAACAACTGCACAGCCTGCCACGATGCTCCCCAGAAGGAGTTCGAGCGCAACGGCATCAAGATCGATCACACCCAGTTCCTGGGGTATGGTGCCGCGTGTGAATCCTGCCACCGGGGTGTGACCGCCACGCCTCCCCCGATCGACGATGGCCGCTGCCTCGAGTGCCACACCTTCGGCGTCGAACGAGCCCTCCCCGCCAAGGAGATGCACCAGATTCACAGCCTGGGCCGCCACAAGATCGAGTGCTCCAGCTGCCACGGCGCCGTCCGCCACGGCCCCGAAGTCCAGACCGCATCACTTGAGCAGTTTGACTGCCGCAAGTGTCATATCGATCAGCACGCCGTGCAGCGCAGCAGCTATTTCAGCGTCGCCACCGCGGCTCCCCACGCCGAGGGCGCACCGGCCGTCAGCCCGATGTTCCTGACTCACGTCGATTGCACAGGCTGCCACATCAAGCCCTCCGAGGTCAGTTCCAAGCCCGACAGCGGAGCTCATGTCCGCAAGGCCGTGCCCGAGGCATGTGATCAGTGCCACAAGCCCGGGCTTGGCACTCAGATGATCCCGCTCTGGCAGCGCACGACGCGAGAGCAGCACACGAAGCTCGCCGCGGCTCTCGAATCGGCACGCAGCGCGGGCCGCGTTGACGCCGCCGCACTCGACGAGGCCTCACGCCTCCTCGACCTGATCCGTACCGATGGAAGCTGGGGCGTCCACAACCCCAACTACACGCAGAAGTTGTTTGAACGCATCCGAGGCAAGCTCGGGTTGACCAGTACTCCGGAGGGCGCCCAGTGAACGCACTGCTTTCCATCAGCCTGCTGCTCTCGCTCGTCAGCGCCACAGCCCTCGCGCGTCAGCCCGATGTCCGTCCGACGCAGAAGACGCAGGATTGCACCACCGCGGGCTGTCACACCAAGCAGACCAAGCATCAGGTTCTGCACGGGCCCGCGGCAGTGGGGGCCTGCGACGCGTGTCACGAGTACAACGAGCCCACGAATCACACCTTCAAGCTCAAGCGTGAGGGACAGAACCTCTGCGAGTTCTGTCACATCGACAAGACAGGCCGCGAGGGCCCCTTCACGCATCTTCCCGTCGCCAAGGGTGATTGCACTTCCTGTCACGACCCGCATGGTGGCAACTCAAAGATGCTGCTCAAGGCCGATACCGGACGCGATCTGTGCCTGACC
>JBILUL010000229.1:0-6222 GCA_044371005.1 Phycisphaerales bacterium
GGCTTCTCGCCCGCCGGGTCGTCATGGGCATCCATGCCCTGACTCTTCTGACTCCATCCGCCGCGTCGTGCTCGCTGGGGCATCCTGCCCCGTTCTGCCCGCCTTGGCCTCAGTCGCCGACCCGTCACACCAACCTGACTCACGAACCTGACTCACGAACCTGACTCACCAACCCCAATCACTGGCCTGATTCCGCCCGTTCCAAAGTCGCCGTCCTTGGCGATCCAATCCCGTTCCTTGGGACCACTCTTTGGACGCAGGCTGAACCCGCATTGTCCGAACCTTGCCTTCCGAAACAGGCGAGCCGACCTTTTCAGCCGACCTACCCTTGCACCTACTCCTGCCCACCCTACCTGCAACCGGCCCGTTCAGACCTCCATCCGAACGTCACCCTACACCCTGCACCTCTACACCGACCTCTACTCCCATCTCCCGACTCTCACTCTCGACATGGGAATAGTACACACTTTTCGACACTCTTCAACACCTTTCGCCAACACGGGGTTTCTTTTTTGGTTTTTTTGACTTGACTCCCCGGTTAGGGTGTGGATTTTCGGGGGATAAGTGGTGTTAAACCGGTGTTCAGACGCCTTCGGACGGCATTCGCGATCAGGGTGCGACCGTCAGCCGCGTCGCGTTCATGGGATGTTCGGTATTTGGCGATTGGGAAGTTCCGACACTTCCGCCTCACGACCTCCTGGCCCATCCTGACACCCTCCCAGGGTGCTTTGCGCATGGAAGAATGGCAATTTGGTGGAACATCCGCAGTTATGCGACGATGTGTAACAGACGCCCGCGATGAAGGATCTCTCCGCCAACCCCGTGCTCGAAGTGCTGGCCCAGCTTCCCTGCGGCCAGTTCGTGCTCAGCGGCGCGTATGAGGGCAAGCGAGCCGGCGTCCTGGTTCGGAGTGTCATTCAGTGCGCCTCTGAGCCACCGCTGGTCTGCGTCTGCATGGAGAAGGGGCACTGGGTCAGCCCCATCATCCGCGACAGCCATCATTTCGGGCTCAGCCGCATCCCGCCCACGGACAAGCTCATGCTCCGCAAGTTCAGCGACGCCGCTCGTCCGCGCGATGGCGATCCCTTCGACTGCCTGCAGGTTGAACGACTCGTTTCCGCCACGCCCCTGCTCTCTCGCGCTTCACTCATCATCGACTGCGAAGTCGTCAGGCACCTTGACCTCGAAGCCGATACCGAGATGTTCATCGGCCGCGTGCTCAACGCCAAGCTCCGCGACATCGCCGAGTGATTCAGCGGACGCACGCACCAATCGCCCGCATCATCCGCTCATCAAAGGCACGCTGCGAGAACTTCTGCGCATGCACGCGGCACGCCTTGTCACACTCACGCGGCACTCGTTCCACTGCCGCCAGCAACGCGCCCACCTGCTGCACGCCAAAGTGCGCACCCGTCACTCCATCGACCACTGTCTCGAGCGCACCACCCGCTCCCAGCGCCACCACCGGCAAGCCCGCCGCCTGCGCTTCCACCGCCACCATCCCGAAGTCTTCAATCTGCGGATGAATCAGCATCGCGCTCGTCGAATACAGCTCTCGCAATCGCTCATCATCCACACGCCCTGCAAATTCCACGCGCCCGCGAGCCAAGTGTTCGAGAGAGGCACGCTGAGAACCTTCGCCTGCGATGATCAGCTTCGCGCCCGCATGAATCGCTGCATCGATCGCGAGATCCACCCGCTTGTACGGCTCCAGCGCACTCACCACCAGCCAGTCATTCGACCTCGCACGCGGCGGCAGCGCTCCGAAGAACTCCGTGCGCACCCCCGGATGCACCACATCGCTCTCTCTGCTCCACACACGCTGGATCAGCTCCTGCGTGTGCGCTGAGTTGGCCAGCAGCTTCGTCGGCCGCGCACTGCTGCGCACATCCCACGACCGCAGCGCGGGTCCTGCCAGCGCCAGCCCGAGCCGACGTGCCAGACTCCCTCTGGCGTACTGCTCCTGCTGCGACCACAGATATCGCGCCGGCGTGTGCACATAGCACAGGTGTGGCACTCCATCGGGCACGCTCAGACCCTTGATCGCGGCGGAACTCGTCGAGATCACCAGATCAATCTTGCTCGCTGCGTGCAACTCGCTCAGATGCTCGGACAGCCTCGCCACCGCCCACGGGTAGCAGGGGAGCAGATGCCGACGCGCGACCGCCGAAAAACGCCCAAGGCGCCCCAGCGGCGAGACATGGCGAGCCAGCGCATCCAGGCGAGGCGTCAGGCGATTGCCCTCATCGAACATCACCAGCAGTTCAACGACCTGCGATCCAAGCGACTCCACAACGCCTGCGATGGCATCGAGCACATGCTCGCCGCCGCGGAGGCCCGCCAGCCAGTCGTGCGCCAGGACAATCCTGAGCCCTGCGGGTGTCACGCGATCGCCCGCGATGGCCTCGCGTGACGCCGCGGCGGGTTGTACAGTGTGGGGCATGCCTTCAGGACGAGATTCGTTTGCTTCCAGCGGCACCGGCACCCAGCGTGCCAGCAATCGCTTTGCCGTTGATTATCGGCGCGAAGCCGCGGCGATGGGGCCTCCGGTCTGCCCAATCTTCGACTTTCACACGCACGTGAACGGCCCGCAGGCTTCGAAGGTATGGAAAGACGTCGCGGCGACCTTCGGCATCCGCGGCGCCCTCACGATGGTTCGCCTGGCCGACGCCGCCCCCTTGCGAGCCAGCATGGGCGAGTGCATCAACTTCATCGCTTTCCCCGACTTCCGCAGCGCGGACCGGGGCAAGGCCATGCGTGAAGGGTTCCTCGACGACATCAAGGCCTTCCACGATGAACACGGCGCGAAGATGATCAAGCTCTGGAATGCCCCCAGACTTCGCGAGTTCTTCCCCGATGCCACCGGCCTCGATCTCATCGAGTTTGATGGCACCTGGCGAGTGCGCCAGGTCGAACTGGCCCAGCGTCTGGGCATGAGCGTCATGGTGCACATCGCCGATCCGGATACCTGGTTTGCGACCCGCTACAGCAACCCCGCGCAGTTCGGCCGCAAGGTCGATCATTACCGCGGCCTCGAGGCCATGCTCACACGCTTCAGCGACATGCGCTGGTACGCGGCACATATGGGCGGCTTTCCCGAAGACCTCGACTTCCTCGATGGTCTCCTCGAACGTCATCCCAATCTCAACCTCGATACCTCTGCCACCAAGTGGATCGTGCGTGAACTCAGCAAGCACGATCGCGTCCGCATGGTCACCTTCCTCACCCGCTGGTCCGGCCGCATTCTCTTCGGTTCCGACATCGTGACCACCGAAGAACACATGGCGCCCAAGGCCGTTGCATCGACCCATCCGATGGCGGACCTCGCCGACAGCCCCGAAAGCGCGTTTGATCTCTACGCCAGCCGCTACATGGCGCTGCGACTGCTGCTCGAGAGTGACTACGCCGACGAATCGCCCATTGCCGACCCGGATCTGGCCATGGTTGATCCGAGCAAGTTCGGGCCGATGGCTGCGCCGCAGCTTCGTGGGTTGCAGCTCCCTGCGTCGATGCTGCAGATGCTCTACCGCGATGCCGCGGCGGCGCATGGGTACGCCTGAGCGGTCACAACCCGCCCGTCATCGTGGCCTCACTCGCAATCACCAGCGCGGAAGTTCACGCCGCTCGCACACGAGGCGATCACTCGCCCTTCGAACTGGCCAGCAGCGAAGAGATCGCGCGGGCGAGTGCTTCAGCGGTGGTCTCATCGCGTTTGGCATCAATCGGCACTGAGAGCACGGCAGGCCCCAGGCTATCGGCAAAGCCCGGCCCCTGATGAATCAGGCGCATCGTCGAGCCCGCCAGCGTGCCGCCCAGCGACTCGTCACCCACATCGCCCGACTTGTTGAAGAAACCGCCGCCGCCGTACATGCCCACGCGCCCCTCACTGATCACCAGCCACCGGACCGTGGCACTGTTGGCCGTCGTCGCGATGGGGGTACGACCCGCCCGCGGCGCGATGAACATATGGATGTGCAGGATACTGCCGCTGAGGTGGGAGATGTCTCCCCCTTCCTTCCAGACCGATTCGGGAAGGTCCGTCAGATAGAAGTCCGCCACGTTCGATTCGCTGCCCCGGTACACCTTCGTGGTGAAGGCCGTCGACAGGGTGCTGCCGTTCTCCACTGATGTCAGCTTGCCCGATCCGCCCGAGAACCCCAGGCTCCCGCAGCCAGCGCAGGTCATCACCAGGAGAGTCGCGGCAGAGACGAACAGGCTCTTGAAAGTCATGGCAGCCACACGGTAGCCCTCGCCCATGCCCGTGGCGATTCTGGCCGTTCGCGGCGTTCCCCTCGCCATTGCTGCGAATTCAAGGAACCAAAGTCCCGCTGACGGGTACCCTTCTGGAAGGAAGGCTAGGGGAGGGAGTGAAAGTCCCGAAGTTCCCGTGTTCGTGGCGGTTTGCAGGTGGATTTGCCATGCATGACATGACCTTGGTTGCCCGTCGGGCCCTTGCCCTGCTTGTTCTGCTTGCCGGTGGCAGTGCGCTGGCTCAGCAGCAGGTCCTGCCTGCGCCATGCCCTCAGCCGGTTCAGCCTCCAGCACCACCCAGTCGCTTCATGTACCAGCCCGGTGGTCCGATCAGCGATTCCTTTGCCGGAATCGGTCAGGGTGGGGGAGGCATCGATCTGCTCTCATATCCAGCCCGCGACATGGTCTGGGAGACTCCGCTTCCGACAGTGACCTATTTCCCCTCGGGGCGAGTGCCGTACTGCGGACCACAGCCGCGGCATCAGTGGATCGCCCCGCAGCAGCCCTGGACCTCCGGACACGCCTCTGCAAGCGGCACCCAGGCTGTCATTTCATCCGGTTCCGGCCTCACGGTCCGAGGCCAGTACTCGGGTTCGAAGTGGAACGTTGCGTTCACTCTGGGCGGCGGCTCTCCGGTGCAGGTCGTTGATCGCTGGTGCGGACAGCATGTCGTGCCCCCGGTGTGCACTTATCCGCTCTTTGGATGGGTGTATCCCTCGGGCGTCTACTGGGCACCGGTTCCGGCCATCGGCCCCGACTCGTATGGGCGCGATCCGCGCCTGTATCAGCAGACCACGACGCAGCAGGCTCCCCAGCAAACACAGGCCCAGCCCGCGGCTCAGCTGCCGGCCTCGCTGTCGCCCCTCGAACTGGCACGGGTGGCCGTCTATCAGAATGAGCCGAAGGTGGCCGTCGAGGCGCTCCGCCGCGAGATCAAGCAGCAGGGGGACAAGCCTGAGACGTTGCGGCTTTTGTCGCTGGCGCTGGCGATGGATCGGCGATGGGACGACGCCGCGGCGGTGATGCGGTCGGCCTACCGGCTTGACCCGAAGCTGGGCGATACCCCGATGGACCTGTTTGGCCTTGGGTTCTCAGCCAGTGACTGGCGGGGGCTGGTGACCAAGGCGGTGACGAATGCGAACCGGGGCAAGAGTGCTTCCGAGTGGTTGTTGGTGGGGGCGTTCATGCAGGCGGAGGGGCGGGGTGAGTTGGCGGCGAAGATGATCGACAAGGCTGCGGCGGCGGGGCTTGAGGTGGAAATCGCCGCGGGCTTCCCGAGAAGCCCCCAGAGCGTCCCATAAATCGGCCAGGTGGGTGCGTTTTGCGGGAGTGAGTCGAGTCAGGTCGGGCCGCGGCGTGAAGGGATGGCCGTGGGTGCCTACGATCGGCCCCCCAGAACCCTCTGAGGGCAATCCCGCGGCGTTGGGCCGCAGGCAAACAAAGTACTTACACGACAGGTGCTCAGTATGAAAGCGACCGACCTTCGCCCCGGTCTTGGCTGCAAGATCGACGGAAAGCTGTACGTCATTACGAACTTCGAGCATCGCACCCCGGGCAACCTGCGTGCGTTCATCCAGATCAAGATCAAGGATGTGATCCAGGGCAAGACGATCGAGCGTCGCCTGGGTTCCTCCGACGAAATCGACGTGATCGACCTCGATCGCCGCGAGATGGAATATCTCTACAGCGACAACACGGGCGCGACGTTCATGGACAAGGAGAACTATGACCAGGTGGTCATCTCTCCCGATGTTCTGGGTGATGCGCTGCTGTTCCTGCGTCCCAACGCGGATCTGACGGTGCTCTTCTACGACGGCAATGCGATCTCGCTCGAACTGCCCCCCTCGGTCGATCTGACCGTGAAGGACTGCCCCCCCGAAGTGAAGGGTGCAACTGTCACGAACCAGACCAAGGATGCAACGATGGAGACTGGCCTCGTCATCCGCGTGCCCGCGTTCATCAAGTGCGGCG
>JBILUL010000249.1:0-5181 GCA_044371005.1 Phycisphaerales bacterium
ATCTCGACCTCTGAACGTGAGTACCAGTCCCGCGCGTAAGCCGGGCAGGGTGCGAAACAGACAATCGATCGACGGGCGCGATGCTGCATCGCGCCCGTTGTTGTTTTTGCAGCACGCTTCGCAGGCATGCCCGAACGAGGTGGTGCCCTGCTTCGGGAAAATCACTTCAAGATCGGGGGATCCGCTTAGGACATTTTCCACGTCCGGATACGCGTGCCGATATATACTCTGCGTGGCGTTTGTCCGTCCATGGTGTACCTTCTCTGGAGTGTCGTTTTCCTGATCGCGCAGTCGCTTCGAGCTTCTCATGATGCCCACCCAACTGCCCACCGTGGTCGTCGCCGACGACCACCAACTCATGCTCGACATGATCGGTGTCGCGTTGGAGGCTGAAGGCATCGCGCGGGTTGTTGCCACGGCCCGAGATGGTGCAGACGCCATTGAACGCATCGTGGCCCATCACCCGGATGTGGTGATTCTCGATGTTGCCATGCCCCGACTCAACGGGATCGATGTGCTGCGTGAGCTCAAGGCACGTGCCATCAAAGTCCGCGCGGTCATCCTCAGCATGCACATGTCGGAGGATCATGTTCGTGCTGCCTTGGATGCAGGTGCCACGGCGTTCGTCCCTAAGCACGCCGCATTGGACGAGCTGGGCATCGCCGTCCGTGCGGTCATGCGTGGCGAGCAGTACCTCAGCCCGCTGCTCTCACACTCGTCAGTGCAGCCGACTCAGGGGCAGAGCCCCGGCCCATTCGGCACGCTCTCGCCGCGCGAACGGCAAGTGCTTCAGTTGCTCGCCCAGGGGCTTGCGCCCAAGCAGATCGCCGCGTCACTTGGCATTCAGCCCAAAACCGTCTATGTCTTCCGGACGCACCTCATGCACAAGCTCAACCTGCATTCGGTGGCGGAACTCGTGAAGTACGCGCTGCGTCACGGGCTTGCCGCCAACTGAGCTTGAACGCGGCCCACGACGCTGCGTGCATCGGCGGAAGTCAGCAGCCCGACTCCCAGTGCGCGAAGAAGGCCCCGACATCGGCACCATCAACGCCGCCATCGGCATTCATGTCGGCCATGGATTCGCCTGCTTCCCACACGGAAAAGAACGCGCCGACATCCGCGCCGTCAACGCCGCCATCGCAGTTGAAATCACCCGGGCAGAGCAGCAGCGGCGCGGCGTTGCTGGTGATGCTGCCGCAGGGCGAAGTGACGATGCAGTCGTACATCGCGACATCACTGATGGATGCAGCACTGAGCTCCAGGGTCTGCATCGCCGCTGTCGGATTGCCCGTCTCGCTGGAATCGATCGGCACTCCATCCTTGCGCCACTGATAGGTCGTTGCACCCGCGAAGGTGGTCGTCACGGTGAATCGCGCGGTCCCTGCCAGGCAGATCGTCGAGGCCTCCGGCTGCTGCACGAATGCAATCGCGGCGTCCCACGCGTCCAGTTCATACACACGCGGGCCGTAGAGCCCCGCGGGATACTGATCTGCAAATGAGAGTGGACGCTGCACCAGCTCGATGCGGAAGCGAGTTGCGGTGACAGGCGTGACGGATTCAAGGTAGGTGGTCCCGCCCTCAAGCCGCGGCATCGGATGCTGCGGATACGCCTCGAAGAGCAGAGTCCACGATGAACCCGACCAGACGTAGAAGCTGAACCGATCAAAGCCGCGGCGGAAGTTGACCGAGGCACCCTCTTCCCCGCCAAAGAACGCAAATCGGCTGACACGCACTGGGTTTGGCATCTGCCACTCGAGCCAATGAACGAACCCTGCGGGCCGGGAATCCGCGAACAGCAGATCACCCAGGCCTGCCGGTCCGCCGGGAACGCCGAACATCGGAAGCTCGCTCATGCCATTCCACGTGCCGCTGCTCCCGGTGATGGTCGTCCCGCGGGTGTAGTTGAACAGATCGGTGTCGGACGGCGCGCCAGGTAGACACTGAGCGCATGCGATGCTTGTGAGCCCGCACGCCGCGATGGTGGCGATGCTGCGTGCCCGAGTCTGGGTGCAGCCAGAACGCTCGCCGCGTTCTGCGGGTTGAGACGGATGATTCTGATTAGCCATGGGTGGCTCCCTTCATGTGGGGCCGGTTCTCAAGGTTGCGAGAGATCGCAGCCCTGATGCACACGTCAACATGGTAGTGACTCAGGGCCCACCCGGTATCGCGTGAGCCTCGCGCATTGGCACCTTGGACGCTCGTATTCACTCATCCCGTACAGAGTGCAACCGCTGCGGGCACGCCGCGTTGCTCATGCGAACAACCACCTGTCGCACCGGCTTCAGCATGGCATTCACGATCGATCGCCGCAACAGCGTGAGTCAGCTGTGCCGATCAGGCTCCCCGCGGCGCGACGACCACGCGGCGTTTGAGATCCGGCACCCAGGTGCCACCGGGCTTCTCGATCGTGATCGCAAAGAGCACGACCTTGCCCACATCGATGCCCGGCTTGATCGGCACAATCACTTCGCCATCGGCCGTGGCATTGAAGATGCCGCCCGAGACCTTCTGCTCAAGGCCGCGCTCATCAATCACCCAGACCTGATACTGCTCGATATTGGGGTCATTCACCTTGAGACCGACAAATCGCAGATAGCCGGTCTTCTCCACATCGTTCCACACCGCATCGCCGCTGATGCCAGGCTGCTCCGCTGGTGCTGCACCTTCGAGGTTGAAGGGGCTCCATGCAAGCCGAACGGTGCCTGGGACTTCGAGCAGCTTCGTGCGGTTGCGCTGCATTTCCACGGGATCGACCGGAGATTCAAGCCGCGCGATCTTGAGTTGTGCGAGCGTGTGCTCTGATTCGAGCGCAGCATAGCGGTGCGTCGCTTGCGCGAGCTGCTCGGCCAGTTGAAGCTCGCGCTGAGCCAGTTGGGCGTTCTGCTGCCCCTTGGCCGCAATCTCCGTCTTCGCTGCGACGAGCATCGCATCGTTTTCCTTGACCCGCTCGCCCATTTCCGCGACCTGCGCATACGCCGCGGCGAGCTGTGCTTGGTTCAGTGCTGCGGAGCGGTTGAGCATGACCAGCGACACGCCAAAGGCCAGCGACGCCGCCGCCGCCAGTGCCCAGGGCATCCACGAGCGACGTCCAAATTCACGCCCGCTGCTGGAACCCGCCAACTTCAATCCTGCATTCGCGGACGAGCCCACAGGTGCGTTCGCGGCCGGAGTGGCCGGAGCGATCACGTCAGCGTCGATGAGGGCTTCAAGCCGCCGGGTGAGTGAGGCGGGCATGGCTTCAGGGTTCACGCTGGCACGATGCACCGCCGCCGCGGCGATCTCTTCGGGCATCGCGGGCCAACCCTGGCCTGACTGGCCCGGCATGCCATTCCCGGTCGCCGCGTCGGCAGCCTGCTCGGGCGTGAGTGGGGGGAGTGGGGGGGTGGGACGAGGTTCGCTCATGTGGCGGCCCCCCGTGTTTCGCGCTGGCCCAGGTTGGCACGAGCCTGAACGCCGCGGCGTGTGATGGCATCGCGGAGCAGTGCGAGGCCCCGATAGATGTTGGTCTTGACAGTTCCCAGGGGCACCTGGAGGTGCCGAGCGATCTGGTCGTGCGTGAGGCCTCGGACAATGGAGAGCGTGAGCGCGGTGCGCTGTTCTGCTCCAAGTTGGGACATCACTTCCATGGCCAGTACTGCCTCGTCATCCGATTCGGCGCGATCACGCCGCGGGGAGTGGGGCTGTTCATCTACAGAACGGTCCGCCGCGGCATCTGGTTTCGAATGCGTGCGGACCCAGTCAATTAATCTTCGACGCGTGAGGACCGAGATGAACTGTACTTCCTGACCAAGCGACGGGTCGTATTGGCCGGCTTTCTTCCACAGGTGCACGAAGACATCCTGTGCGGCGTCTTCAGCATCCGCCGCGGAGTGCGTGAATGACCGTGCCATCGACCAGACGAGCGGGCCATACTGCGTGAGCAGTTCGCGCATGGCGACCTTGTCGCCCGCGGCGACGCGGCGGAGAAGACCCTGATCGGTATTGTGCGAACCGGGCTGCACGTCGGGCAGATCATTCGCAGGTGCCGCGGGGTGCGGAGGCATGAAACCACGTTTTTCCTGCGAGATTCTGCAGGCATTTTCCGCGGCACTATTTTCTTCCAGATCTGAAACCAACGCACGCCGCGCTTCGTTGATCTCCATAGAGCAGACGCCTCACGTTTCCCTGAGGCGATCGAGCCGGTGTTTCCGGCACGTTGGCCGGCACGTTCGTGCGGCCATCTGTATCCGTCGACCCATCTGAAGAGAGACCTGACCATGTTGAAGAATCACATCGCTATCCCCTGCGCGCTCCTCGCCTCGATGACCGTTGCTTCGGCTCACGCCGAGCTTGTCTACGGCGTCACCCAGCAGCAGTCGCTTGTCAGCTGGGACAGTGCGGCACCCAATGCACTGCTGTCGGGCATGTCGATCTGGGGCATGCAGCAGAATGAAGTGGTGCTGGGCATCGATCTGCGTCCGGCGACGGGCGAGATCTACGCCCTGGGCAGTTTCAATCGCCTCTACACGCTCAATCGCATGAATGGCCAGGCGATGCCGGTGGGTGTGACGTTCTCGACGCCGCTGAATGGTTCGAACTTCGGCTTTGATTTCAACCCGATGATCGACCGGATTCGCGTGGTGAGCAACACGAACAACAACTATGTGCTCAATCCCAACACGGGTGCGCTGCAGGCGGTGGCGACCAATGTGTTCTATGCAGCGGGCGATATGAATGCAGGGATGGACCCCAACATCGTCCACTCGGCCTACTCGAACAATCGCGTGGGTACCACCAGCACGCAGCTCTTTGGCCTTGATTCAGGGCTGGACATGCTGGTGAAGCAGGCCAACAGCGCGGGCACGCTGAACTCGGTGGGTTCGGTCGGCACCGACATCACCGAACTGGGCGGCTTTGACATCTCGGGCATGACGAACATGGCCTATGCGGTGATCCGCGACAATGCCCAGACGCGCTCGACCTTCTGGACTGTGGACCTGATGACGGGCCAGGGCATGATGGTGGGCCAGATCGGTGGGGGCGAGATCATCACCGCGATGACGGTGGTGCCGGCTCCTGCGAGCCTGGGCCTCTTCGGTCTCGCCGGCCTCGCCGCGGCACGTCGCCGCCGTCCGACGCGCTGAACCCGACAAGCAACACCGTTCGCCCTGATGCCCCGCTGGAGTTGGTGAGAGATCTGCA
>JBILUL010000299.1:0-3107 GCA_044371005.1 Phycisphaerales bacterium
GCGCGAAGCGATCCACCGCAAAGAGCACGAGCGCCGGGATGTCCTCGCGGCGTTCACGAAGCGCAGGCAGGTGGACGTGCGCTCCCTTGATCCGGAAGTACAGGTCCTCACGGAACGTCCCCGCGGCGATCATCGTCTTGAGATCGCGGTTGGTTGCGCTCACGAACCGCACATCCGCATGCCGCTTCTCATTGCTGCCAAGCCGAACCACTTCGCCGCTCTCGAGCACGCGAAGGAGCTTGGCCTGCATCGTCAGCGGCATGTCGCCGATCTCATCAAGAAAGAGCGTGCCGCCATCGGCATACTCAAAGACTCCCGAACGATCCTTGTCCGCACCCGTGAACGCACCCCGCACGTGACCAAAGAGCTGGTCTTCAAGGAGCGACTCGCTCTGCCCAGCGCAGTTGAAGGTCACATAGCGCTGCTGGCCACGCCGCGAGTTGCGGTGGACCGACTGCGCAATCAGCTCCTTGCCCGTACCGCTCTCACCCGTGATGAGCACCGGAATGTTCGACGGCGCAATCGTGCGGATCGTCCGCAGCACCTTGCGCATCGGCTCAGACTGCGCCACGATTCCTTCGAAGCCCGCTTGCTCGAGCTCGGCCTTGAGCCGGTCGTTCTGGTGGCGAAGCAGCACCGTCTCCGCGGCACGGTTGATCAGGTTCCTGAACACATCCAGATCGAGCGGCTTCTGAATGAAGTCATACGCACCCAGCTTGAAGGCCGCGCGGGCCGTGGGCACATCGCCGTGCGCGGTGACGAGCACCACCTCGGCCTGGGGCTGCATGTTGCGGGCGGCCTCGAGCACCTTGAGTCCCGCATCGCCACCATCCGCGCTCACACCGTGCGAGCCAGCGCTGGCGGGCATGCGCAGGTCGGTGATGATGACATCGAAGGTACCGAGGCGCAGCTCTTCCATCGCCGCGGCGACCGAGCCAACCACCGTGCAGACGTGGTTGAACTTGCGCAGCGATTCGGCCATCACATCGGCGTGATCCTCTTCATCCTCGACGATGAGGACCTGAGCGGCCAGTGCGGTTGGAGTGAGCTTGTCGGACATGGAACGGGCTTCTTGCTTGGTGTGCTTCGTGTGCAGCCCCAATGACACCGGATTCCGATCACGCATGCGGGAGATAGCAAGGTACATCTAAAAACCAAGGAAAGTTCCTTGCTGGCGGGCAAGTTGATCTGGGCTACATTGGATTGTGTCGTGTTCTTGGTGCCGCGCGAGTCTTGTAGGCTCGCGGCCATGGCGGGTTCGTTCTCCCTAGGGAGGGACCCTGCTTCCTGCTTGATTCAACGGCCTCCGCGGGGTTCCCTCTAGGCAGCAGTTCCTTGTCCCATAAGGAAGGAAATCATCATGTTTGCTTCATTAACGCGTGTGGGGATTGTCATCGGTGTAGTAAATGGCGTGTGCCTTTCGCTGCCCTGTTTCGGTGACGTGTTCACTGGTACGCAGACTATTACGGGGACTGTGAACGGCGTGCCCGTCAGTGCATCGGGTGTCAACACAGGAGATACCTCGACTGGGATCGTGCAAGGACAGTTTCAGGGGTTCGCTCCGACTCAGTTTGCCTGGCTCATTGAAATCAACAGCCTCATCTCTTGGAAGTGCCGGCAGACCGCGCAGGCCTCGGCTGGGGTGCTCAACCTCCAGTCCCTCACCGGCGGAAATTTCTCGGTCACGTCGCATATCACATGGAACGACTTCCCAGGCATGATGCTCGAGCTTACTCACCAGGTTTCAACCGTTGGCTTCATCAGCACTACGACGACCACGCTTTTGGGAAATGCACCGACATTTGATCCAAGTCTGCCTATCCAGATTGGTGACTACTCAGAAAACTGGTCCCAGACGCTGCCCACCAACATCCATGCGCTCTCCATCGGGCGGACATTCACGATTGGGGGGGTGACCCACGAATACAATTGGGACACGGACATCACCTACTCTGGTGCAGTGCAACTGCCGGGGGACGAGATCCGCTTCAGCCGTGGCGTGACTGTCGAGGCAAACCCCAATGCTGGCACTTTGAGTTTCACGAGCACGAACTTCGTGGTTCCATCGCCGGGGGCCGTGACGGTCCTTGTCGGTGCCGGGCTCTTCGCACTCTCGCCACGACGTCGCCAACCTCAGTGACGTGACATTGTTGCTTCGGGCCGCGGGGGAAAATTGACCCCGGCGGCCCTTCGACATGTGTCTCGTTCAGCCGCCGCCCGCGACCTCGGGCGTTCTAGCGGGCGTCGGCTCTCCCGTGTCGGCCTCTGTGGCCAACGCCACACTCCAGGAGCTGTCCTCACGGTCAATCTCTGGTGAACGCGTTTTTCGACGCACAGGGCACGGCATCCGGGACTTCCGATCCAATCGGAGTTTCCAGATGTTGTTGACTGAGGCGGAGATCGCGGCCGTGGCGTGAAGCCTCCATGTTTTGCCGTGGTAAGGCTCATTGGCCCCCTCAGAGCCCGAACGTACGATGGACACGCCGACCGGCAGCCAAGCGATGCTTGGAGCCGGCTACTAAACGCGGTGCCTTCAGCACCGTTCAGAGAACCTGCGTTGTTGCCTCAAGCGGACCTTACCGCAGCCCGTATTCCTTCAGCTTGCGGTAGAGCGTGCGCTCGCCGATGCCCAGCAGCTTCGCCGCGTGTTCGCGGTTGCCGTTGGTAAGACGAAGCGTCTCACGGATCGCTCGCTTCTCGATCTGCTCGAGAGGTGTTCCGGCGAGGCTCGATGCGTTGGTGGGGGAGTTGTCGTCGTCGTTGGCGTTGTCGCTGCGCACTTCCTCGGGGATGTGCCGCAGGTCGACGGTGGGGGCCTGGCCCGCGGGGCGATCCTCACCCAGCGCCATCACCACCATGTTCTGCACAACGTTCATGAGCTGGCGGATGTTGCCCGGCCAGGCATAACTGGTCAGTCGCATCATCGCGGCATCGGTCACGTGCGGCACGATTGCATCAGAGGGTTTCCCGGCCATCTGCTGCGCGAAGCGATCCACCGCAAAGAGCACGAGCGCCGGGATGTCCTCGCGGCGTTCACGAAGCGCAGGCAGGTGGACGTGCGCTCCCTTGATCCGGAAGTACAGGTCCTCACGGAACGTCCCCGCGGC
>JBILUL010000161.1:0-11319 GCA_044371005.1 Phycisphaerales bacterium
TGGGTTCGGCTCGCAAGTCGATTCCGCTGGCTGATCTTTACCACATGCCTGACAAGGGTGTGACGAGCGAGCACAACCTGGAGCGCGGTGAGGTGATCACGCACATCACGTGCGGCGTTGCTCCCACGAGTGGTTTCTATGCGGTGAAGGCCAAGCAGAGCTTTGACTGGCCGTCGGCCTTCGCGTGTGTTGCGCTGGACGTGAAGGATGGGGCGATTGCTTCCGCGAAGGTGTGTGCGGGAGCGGTTGCGCCGGTGCCGTGGATGTTGCCCGCTGTGGCTGATGCGCTCAAGGGCGTGAAGGTGACCGATGCCGCGGCGATTGCCAAGGCTGCATCGTTTGCGGTGCAGGGCGCGACGCCGATGACCGACAACAAGTACAAGCTCACGCTGCTGACGACCTGCGTGAAGCGGGCTGTCATGAAGGCCCTTGGTCAGGAAGTGCCCGGGTTCACGGAGGTGAGCGCATGAGCACGCAGATGCCTGATTTTCGGCCGGTCGAGCTCAATGTGACGTGTCTCAACTTGCGGCACAAGCTCATGTATGTGGATGACCGCCAGAAGCTGCCGGGGATGGTGGATGCGGAGAGTTCGACGCGAATCTATTTCTGTACGCGCACCCAGGAGCAGCTTGGCCCCGATGATGAGCCCGTGAATCCGCAGCAGTGCTGCGATGGGCGTGCGTGCTTCCGATGCATCTGATGTGAAGCGGGCTCGGAGTACCCTTTCTTGCATGGGGTGGTTCTGTCTTCGTTGAAGAAGTCTGTTCATGATTCTGACACTTGCGCACTCGCCTGATCCTGATGATGCATTCATGTGGTGGCCGTTGACCGGAAAGGTGCGGCCTGATGGAACGTTGATGGATGGCGTCGAAGGAAAGCCGCGGCTTGAGACTGGCGGCATCGTCTTCAAGGCGCTCCCTGCCGACATCGAAGTGCTCAACCGCAGGGCGGCGGCGCAAGGTGATCTTGAGATCACGGCGATGTCGTTTCGGGGCTGGTGCGATGTCAAGGATCGGTATCTCATCACGCACTGCGGCTCGTCATTCGGCGAGGGGTTCGGGCCCAAGGTGGTGGCGGGAGATGCGATCAAGGATGAAGCCGATCTTCGGCGGCCCGGGCTTCGGATTGCGATTCCGGGAAGACGCACGACGGCGTTCCTGCTGCTCAACATGCTGCTGGGCACGCAGGCGGCTCGTGCGGCGAGCATCATCGAACTTCCGTTCGAGCAGATCATCGGCGCGGTGGCACGAGGCGAGGCCGATGCGGGAGTGGTGATCCACGAAGGGCAACTGCTCTTTGCGGACGCCGGCCTGAAGCTGATTGTCGATCTGGGTGAGTGGTGGGGGCGAACGACAGGTCTGCCGGTCCCACTTGGGTGCAATGTGGTGCGGAGCGATCTGGACGAACGATTCGGCGAGGGCACGATTGCAAAGGTGAGCCAGCTGCTGCACGAATCGATTGAGTATGCACTGGCGCACCGGCGCGAGAGCCTTGAGTACACGATGCCCTTCGCGCTGGCGAATGCCGCGAAGAAGGGGGCGACCGAAAGTGGTTCACCGACTTTGGAACGCGTGGATCGCTATGTGGCGATGTATGTGAATCGATGGACGGTGGACATGGGCCAGCAGGGGCGCGAGGCTGTGCGCCGGCTGCTGCGGGCAGGCTTTGAGTCGGGGTATTGCCCTGATCCGGGCGATGTGGTCATCGTCTGAGATGTCGGCGTCGGATCGGGTGCAACGCGTGAAACACCAGTATCGTGTGGCGAATCGGCGGCACCCGATCGGTCGCGGCTTGGTTGATCACTTGCCTCGGGCCCTGGCGATTGCGGCGGCTTCATCCTTCGTGGTGAACTTCATGTCCCACTCGGAGAAGAGGCCGTCGACGGTTGACGGGCCAAACTGCTTGGCCCAGAGGGCAGCAACGTTTTTGGCATCTGATTCCAGCTGGTCGGGGCGGAGTGCATCCTTGAGCAGGCGGACGAGTGCCGGGGATTCGATGATGGTCGCATCGGGTTTGGCGAGCACTGCGTAGGCGACAAACCAGACGCAGTCGAGAATGTCGCCTTCGCGGGCTACTTCGGGCGGTGCCTTGGCGTAGAGCTTGAGCACCAGCGCGTGGTTGCCGACACGGAACGCGGCGAGCAGGCAGTCGCGCACCACCGAGGGCGTGAGTGCCTCGGGTTTGGCTTCTACGAGCGTCGCGGCGAGCTTGGCGATGTCGGCATCTCGTCCGGTGAGTTTGAGGACCAGCACACCCTGTTCCCACTTGTCGGCCTTGAGCAACTCGGCAAGGCCATCATCGATGGCCTTGGCGCCGTCGATCGGGAGCGGGTCGTTGACACGCGGCACTGCCGGCCCGGGCGTGTAGAGCGGGTCGCCCAGAACAGCAATCTTCCAGACCGGCTGGCCTTCCACGCGGATGGAGGGCGCGAACGGCGCGCCGCTCATGAGGCGACCGGCGACGGCGGGCGTCGGGGTGAACGCCTGCAGGAAGGGTTCGTGGACGGAGCCGGCGTAGGCGAAGACGCCGCGTTCGAACCAGCGCCCGCCGACGCTTTCGCGTTTGCCGGGGAAGAGGAGCGACCAGGAGTGGACGAAGTGGAGTGCCGCGGGGCGGGTGAGGAAAGGAATGTCGCCGGGCTTGCACTGTCCGGGTTCAAGGTCGAAGAAGTCGTTGTTGCCCTTGGAGTTGACGAGGATGAGATCAGCGGTGACGGGTTGGGCGGCGCGGGCACGCCAGTCCTTGCTTCCTTGTGCGGGCGTGTCGTCCAGATCGCAGATGAGGCCAGACTGTTCGAAGATGCCTTTGGCTTTCGTGCCGTCGTAGAGGTTCCAGGGGTTGGAGTCGGGGTAGCCGTCGAAGACCCAGGCCCGCCGCGGGTGGAGGAAGAGGGACGACATCGCGCGATAGGCCGACTGAGCGGCCGATCCGAAGATGTGGCCGGTCCATGCCCAGCGGGTCTTCATTTCAAGGCCCTGTCCCGCGCGGCCGATGCGGTCGCTGAGTGCGACGAACTCGTTGTCCTTCTTGATTCGTTCGGCGGTGTTCAGGCACAAGGTCACGGCGTCGAGCGTGTCGCCCAGTGCACTGAATGGGAGCCCTGTGGCGACGGCGCCCTGTTCGATGCGCATTTCGAGGGCATCGGCTTCTTCGATGGTCAGTGACCAGTCGATGTTGCCGGCGGGCACTTTCTCGAGGAAGACGATGGGCTGGCCCCACGCCGCGGCGAGCGGGAGGGCTGCGGTCCATGCCTTGTCGTTTCCCTGGGTCACGACGATCCCCGGGGGTTCGTGGCCGAGGTCCTTCCACTTGCGAGCAAGAAGTGCTGCGTCATCGCCGGGCGGGGTGACGCCCCAGACGCGCTGCAGCGCGCCGAAGATCTTGGCGGTATTGGAGGCTTCGAAGGCGCCGGGGCCGTTGGAGCCGGGCGACGTCCAGCGGGCGACCTTGGTGGGGGCGTACGACCGCACGAAGCGGGCGATGTCTTCGCGCGAAGCGGGCGAGCCATCGTCGATCAGCACTGGAAAGCGAACCGAGCGAGACCAGGATCCAACTGCCTCGATGTACGAAGTAGCGTCACTGACGATGATGACGACCGGCAGGTACTTGACCTGATCCCGCATCGCCTGGATGCGCTGGCCGAGTTTGACCTGTGCGGGCACATCCTGCGGCTTGCCCACGCTGGGAGGTTGCGAGCTTCCGGTGGGGGCGGGCTGGAGAGCGACCGCTGAGCCTGTGACGCAGAGCAAAGCGGACAGAAAGACCGGTAATGAGTGGTGTGTCATGATTTCGGGGTTTCCATCGGTCGCCGGCGGACCCTACACCATATGCTCTGCCCTGCGTGTACTGATCGGTTCAGGATCTGCGGGAGGTCTTTCGATGACTCAGACTCACAAGCCGCGGCGGCGTTCCGCCGCAGTTGCATCTGCCTTCACCCTCATCGAACTGCTGGTAGTCATTGCGGTGATTGCCTTGCTGATCGGCTTGCTGTTGCCTGCGATCGGCAAGGCACGTGAGGCGGGCCGATCGGTCGTGTGCCTTTCGAATCAGCGGCAGCTTTCGACCGCCATGTTCCAGTATGCGGGTGACTACAAGACCATCCCCGGGTCGTACTGGCAGGGGCCGCGGAATCTGGACTGGTGCGGCAAGAACAACGCTCGCTATCAGGCCGCGCCGCAGAACTATCGCCACCCGCTCGAAACGTCGGTGCTGCGCGAGTATCTTGCGACGGTGGACAAGATCATGGAGTGCCCAACGGGCAAGCGAGCCGCGAACGCACAGTTCGACTACACGATGATGATCCGCATGGCGGGTGCCAAGACCGACCTCATCTGGCAGGCCAGCTATCCGATCCAGCCGCAGTTGCCCACCTCCCAGCGGCTGTGGTTCCAGTCCTTGCCGCTTCTGATCGAGGAGGACGAGACGTTCTACAACCGCCAGTTCGATGACGGGAGCTTCGCGTGGAATGACCAGATGTCATCGCGGCACGGTCAGGGAGCCAACATCGCGTACATCGATGGATCTGCGGGCCGATTCCGTCCCCCGTCTCCGGGCAGCCCGAGGATTGAGGAAGCCAGCGACCTCAAGGGCACGCACATCAAACTGCACGCCAAGGGCCGCATCTTCGACCTCCACGCCTCGAGCGAGACCGAGTGGGGCTGGGTCAACTCGCCCAGGTGAATCTGGGCGGGGATCCATCGAAGGCCTATTGCCATAAAAAGCACGGCAAAGGGCAATGAATCTGCAAGGGAGCCCAGGAGCACCAACATCCAACGGGGAATCCTTGCGTTCGAGGTTGTCCACTGCGCGCCTGGCGATGGTGTCAGGACGTGCATGGAGATGACGCAGGGAATGCCCTTGGCGTGTCGGATTCACCGCGATTCACTTTGACTGGAGAGAGCACATGATGCGTTCGTATGCACCCGGATTGGTCGTTGCAGGGCTTCTGACGGCGTTGGGAGGAATGGCTACGGCCGATACGGTCAGTCTCTCTCCCGCGGCTGATAACACGATGTATGAGTACGACCTTTTCCCGGGTGCCGAGGCAACCAGCAATGGCGCGGGGCAGTACTTCTTCGCAGGCAACAATGCGTCCGGCTTCACTCGCCGCGGCTTGGTTCGATTTGATGTGAGTGGGGCGGTCCCCGAAGGTGCGACGATCACCGGTGTCACGCTGACACTGCATGTCTCGCAGACGGTGGCAGGGCCGGTAGAGGTAGCCTTGCACCGAGTCGTGTCTTCGTGGGGCGAAGCGTCTTCACAGGCCCGTGGCGGTGAAGGGGGTGGCGCGGCGGCCAGTTCCGGCGATGCCACGTGGCATCACAGGTTCTTTCCGGCAACCGGGTGGACCGCTCCCGGTGGTGACTTTGCCGCCGCGGCGAGCAGCAGCAAGATGGTTGATGGGATTGATTTCTACAGCTTTTCCGGATCCGGCCTGATCGCGGATGTGAGCGGCTGGATCTCCGGGGCTCTTCCCAATCACGGATGGTGTCTCCTCGGAGACGAATCGCAGCCGGCGACCGCGAAGCGGTTTGATTCACGCACCAACCTCGATGGGGAGTTCCGGCCGGTGCTCGTGATCGAGTTCACGCCCGCCGCGGGCTGTGTGGGCGATTACAACCAGGACGGCGGCGTCGATGGGGCCGACATCGAATCGTTCTTCATCGACTGGGAATACGGCGAAGCTGCCGCCGATGTCAATCAGGATGGTGGCGTTGATGGCGGCGATGTGGAGTTCTTCTTCGTCCGTTGGGAAGCTGGCTGCTGAGCAGTCAACCTGGCGCGGATGAATCACCAACGGCCTGGCCCTCGCGATCCGCGATGGTCAGGCCGTTGCTTTCATGGCGGCGTGCAGTTCTGAACCGAGCCGGTCAATCTGCTCCGGGGTGTGCGAGGCCGTGACTGTGAGACGGAAGTAGCGGGGACTGGGCCCGCCTGGATATTCAATGAGCGGGGCGTAGATCCCGACGGCCAGCAGGCGGTCGTGCACGCGTTCCATCTGCGTGACTCCACCATCGAGCACGAAGGTGAAGACGGGGACGGGATCCTCATGCACGCGGATGCCGCATTGCGCGAGCACGCCGCGGCAGCGTGCCGTGTTGTTCCGAAGCGTCTCAACCAAGCGCGGCTCATCGCGCAGCACTGCCAGCGCGGCTCGCGCGCCCATGGCGATGGGAGTTGGTACCGGGGTGGAGCGTCGGTAGACATCGCTGTGCTGGCGGACAGCATCGACCAGCGGACGGCGACCGATGACAGCGCCGCCGTAGCACCCAAGACCCTTGGCCAGTGTGGTGGTCATGCACACGCGCGGATCATCAAGGCGGGCATGATCAATCAGGCCTCGTCCGCCTTCGCCCATGACGCAAAAGCCGTGGCAGTCATCAACCACCAGCGTGCCGCGGCTTGCGGGCAGGATCTTCAGGAGGCCTTCCAGTGGTGCGATGGCTCCGTCGGCCGCGAAGATTCCATCGGTGAAGATGGCGACACCCTGATCTGCGTACTGACGGACCAGCCAGGCTGCTGATGCGGGGTTGAGGTGCTCGTACTCCATGACCTGCATGCCCGCCGCGGTCGCGGCGTTGCGGATGCTGCGGTGGGCCTTGGCATCAACGAGCGCAATGCCATGCGTGGCGCACAGTCCCTGTGCGACCGCGAAGTTGGCGGTGTATCCCTCAGCGAGCAGAATGGCGGCTTCCTGTCGGGTGAAGAGCGCAAGGTCCACTTCGAGAAGATCGTGGACGGTGGTATTGCCCGTGGTTTCGCGGCTTGCGGTGGTGCTGATGCCAAACTGCGCGAGCCCCGCCGCGGCGGCCGCGATCACCTTGGGGTGCTGCGCAAAGCCCAGGTAGTTGCACCCTGCGAACGCGAGGATCTCGCGCCCGTCGAGCACGAGCGAGGTGGCAGTGGAGGATTCGACGTGGAGGCGGGGCATGGGCAGCGTCCTTGCTGCGAGGGGCATCGGTTGTCATCCGTGAGGCCGACATCCATGTCGGTCACAGAAGCGTAGTCGCCTGTCTCCGTCTTCAGGATCGGCGGAGCAGGTTTCTGATGATGACGACCGCGGCGAATGCCGCCAGAAAGATGCCAAGCCGCGGATACTCGTAGAGGCCCAGCACGATGCCCCCGCCGATGCCGCCCACAAAGGGAAGCAGGACCAGTGTGAGGCCAGTGCGACGGAAAGCTTTGGTTCGTTCGGTGTAGCTGGTGGGCTCTGTCTTCGCGGCGGGTTCATCGAGGGCATCGTCGTCGTCGGGGAAGACTTCGGCGTTGCAACCCGGGCAGGTTTGGGTGGTCGCCGCAAGCCCGCCGAGGCGGTGGCCGCAGGCCCAGCAGACCAGTCCCTCGGAAAGACTTTCGGCGGGCTGTGTGACATCGACTGAGGCCCATTCGACGCTGGATTTGTCGGCTCGGATCTCGGCGATGATCTGGCGTGCGGTGGCTTCGTCTTGGCGGCGCACCATGACCTTGTAGGGGTCGGTGTAGCCGGCTTCCCACTGCAAGGTCGCCGCGGCTTGGCCAAAGACAGTCGCGGCGATGCCTCGGGCCTCGAGTGCGGCGACCATGGCCCTGCCTTCGAACTCATTTCGAGCGCTCGTGGCGACGACGAGGATGTTGGGATCGAGTGCCAAAGAGTCGTTCCGGGCTGCTTGAACGCCGCGTTCGAATCAGAAGGTGCGGTGGCTGTATCGGACGTTTCGCGCAGCCAGTTCGCGCAGCAGCTTCTCCACAAGAACTGGGTGATCGGCGAGTGCCTCGGGGGCGTTGACGCCGGGGTTGTTGAACTCGCCGCGGGCGATCATGCGGGCGACGATGGTGCAGGGGAAGGCGGTGGTGCGTGACATGCTGGTGCTCTGCGAGGCGGTGTCGTAGAAATCAAGCAGGTCCCAGCGCAGCGTTGCAGGGGCGTTTTTCAGCAGGCCCTGCGCAGTGATGCGCATCACGGTGAGGTCCTGTTCGCCCGGGGCGTAGGTCCACTTGGGGAACATGAGCGTGGAGATGACATCGAGGGGGCGGACGCTGACGGATCCGACCTTGATTTCGTCCTTGCTGAACAGGCCGGTTTCGCGCATGACCCGCATGAGTTCGATGTGTCCGGGGTAGCGGAGCGTCTGTTCCTTCATGAACGGGACGTTGTAGCGGCGGCCGACGGTTTCGATGAGGCTGCGAAGGCCATCGGTGTTGAAGGCTTCCAGGGTGCCGACGCCATCGAAATCGATCAGGGCTGGCTCGGAGAGGGCCTCGCGGGTGACGACCTGGCCGAACTCGACCATGCGGGAGGGGCGGGTGTACTCCTCGATGACGTCGGCGGGCGAGAATCCGGCTTTGTATTCAAAGGGCCAGCGCCGTTCGCGGGGCAGGCCGCCGACGTAGATCTCGATGCGTTCGCAGCGGTCCAGCTGCCGGGCTCCGTATGCCGCGAGGATGTTGCTCATGCCTGGTGCAACGCCGCAGTCGGTCACGCAGGTGACGCCGGCTTTGCGGGCGAGGGCATCGAGTTCGAGGAAATCCTCGGCCATGAAGGAGATGTCGCAGTAGGGCTTTCCGGCCTCGATGACGGCGCGGAGGGCGCCAAAGCCGATTCGGCTGGAGAGGGCGCCCAGAACGATGTCGAAGGGGCCGACGGCTGATCGGATGGTGTCAGGGTTGGAGAGGTCGGCCTTGAGGGTCTTGATGCGCCCCGGGAGGCGTGCGGCGGCGCGGGTGAGGGATTCCTCCCGGAGGTCGGCGATGGTGACGTCAAATTCGGCGTCCGCAGCGAGGTCCGCTGCCATGACGCTGCCGACCATGCCTGCTCCAAGAACGATGGCTCGCTTCATGGAGAGAGGGTATCCGGGCGGGGCTCGCCGCGGGTTTTTCGGGTCTGCTATGCTGAGATGTGTCATTCTCCCATGTGCCCGTCATGTTGCCTGAGGTCTTCACCGCGTTGTCGCCCAAGGTGGGAGAGACGTACGTGGATTGCACTGCGGGGCTCGGGGGGCATGCCGCGGCGATGGCGGTGCGTCTGGCTGGTGGCGAGGGCAAGGGCACGGTGGTGCTCTGCGATCTTGATCAGGGGAACCTGGAGCGAGCAAGTGGGGCGGTTTCCCGCGCCACGGATGGGATGGTGCGGGTGGTGACGATGCAGGGCAACTTCGCGCAGGTGCCCTACGAGATGGAGTCACGTGGGATTGTGGTGGACATGGTGCTTGCGGATTTTGGCTTTGCATCGCCGCAGGTGGACGATGCGCGGCGCGGCTTCTCGTTTCAGCGTGAGGGGCCGCTGGACATGCGGATGGATGTGAGTGCGCCATCGACCGCGGCGGACCTGGTGGCGTCGCTCAGCGAGCGGGAACTCGCGCAGATCATCGATGAGTATGGCGAGGAACGCAACGCAAGGCGGATTGCAAAAAAACTTGTGCAAGAGCGCGCGAAGGGACCGATACTCACCACCACCCACTTGGCTGAACTCATTCGTGGGGTGGTGGGTTGGCAGGCCTCCGGCGGCATCGATCCTGCAACCAGAACCTTCCAGGCACTACGCATCGCTGTCAACGATGAAATCGGGAGCATCAACGCGTTGCTGGCGGCGGTCACGGCGGAGGCGCGGCGTGTGATGTCGGATCGGGTTGCGACTGGTGGTGGGTCTGGTGGTGGACTTGGTGGTAGTTCTGGTGGTGGTGGGGGGCGATGGCTCCGCCCGGGATCGAGATTGGCGTTCATCACCTTCCACTCGCTTGAAGATCGTCCGGTGAAGCAGGCCTTCGCGGAGTTGATCAAGTTGGGGGCTGAGGATCTGACGGGTGGGATGCAGCGGGCGAGCGACGAGGAGATTGCCGGGAACCCTCGGTCGCGTTCGGCGAAGTTGCGGGCGATTCGGCTGCCGGGGTAAGTCGGGGGTGGGTGTCCGGGGGAGGGGATTTGGCGGGGTGTGCAGGTTCGGCGATGGGTTGGGGGGTGGCTTGAGCGGTTTGGCCGCAATGCACTGGGGTCGGGGGAGCGAATTGGCGATGGTTGAGGGAAGCTCGACTCGCCGGATTTGGTTGGAGAAACGACGGGCGGTTCACCCCTGGAAGAGGGATAACGGCTCGGACGTGTCGTATCATGTGGGGACGGTACCGCACTACCGGTCGACCCCCTCGCCGCGAAGGTCTCGGCATGGACGCCCGGATCCGGTGAATGGGAAGGTGTGTAGTGGAAAGATCCGCGGCGGATCGAGCTCAAATGCCGCAAGGACGCGTGTGAAGCCGTGACTCGAGAACTCAAGCTTGCTCTGATCATCGCCGTCACCCTCGTATTGGGGGTGCTTGTCCTTGTCAGTGATCATCTTTCGGTGCAGCGCCGTCCCAAGCTGGCTGACTCCGTGTCGGTGCAGCCTGAGCGCACCCCTCCGCCTCCGGTGGTTGAGGCGCCGTCCACTCCGGCCGTGGCCGAGCCGTTGAAGGTGACGGAGCCCAAGGTGAGCGAGACGAAGCTTGCCGATGCTCTGACGAAGGAAGAGCCGGTCGTGGAGATCATGCAGGGCGAGTCGCGGAAGGTCGCGAAGGCCGACGATGAGCTCCGCAAGGCTGTTGAAGCCCGTGGTGGCACCATCGACGAGCAGGGCAATGTCCGCATTCCTCCGCTTGCAACGGCAAAGTCCGAGGCGATCAAGGCGGCTCCTGAGTTTGCAAAGGCAAGCCGCGAGACGTCGCCGGATATCGCCGATCAGTTCGCGGCCAGGCCCCCGGTCAAGTCGGCGGAGTCGGGCAAGGTTCACACCGTGGTGAGCGGAGATTCTGCCTTCAAGATTGCTCGCCAGTATCTTGGTGATGGCAAGTACTGGAAGAAGATCATCGATGCGAATCCGAAGGCCTTCGCCGCGGATGGTCAGGTGAAGCTCGGTTCCAGGATCGTGATTCCGGCGATGGATGTGCCCGGACCGACGAAGGCTGCCCCTGTGACCAAGCCTGCGCCGACGCGTCTGGCGGCCAAGCCGGCCACCAAGAAGCCCTACACGATCCGCAAGGGTGACACGCTGCACGGCATCGCCAAGCGGGAGCTTGGCAGCTCGCAGCGCGCCGATGAGATCCTCAAGCTCAACAAGAGTGTCATCAAGGATCCGGCGGCCCTGGCCGTCGGTGTGGCGATCGTCCTTCCGACTGAAGAGTGAGTTGTCGGCCCGTTGAAGTGCGGTGAATCTGGCAGGGGTCCTTCGCGTGTTTGCCAAGCTTGTTGTCGTCGTCATCTCGTTTGCGACCATGGGGGCCTGGCTCCTGAGCTTGCGCCATGAACGCATTCAGGCCTTGAGCGAGACGACTCAGGCGCAGCTTCGGATCGACCGCAAGGACGAGCGGTTGTGGA
>JBILUL010000162.1:0-11174 GCA_044371005.1 Phycisphaerales bacterium
CGGCTCGTTTAACTATCCAGGAAAGATCTCGCCTCGGTGCGGGCGTCTGTGGGCGCGGCTGCTGGCGACGGTGCCCCACTCGAAGCTGCTGCTCAAGGGCAAGGGGTTTGGCGATCCGGCGACGCGAGCCACGGTGATGCAGTCGCTTCGGCGGCACGGCATCGAGCCGTCGCGCGTCGAGCTGCGGGGAACATGCCCGAGCTTTGCGGATCACCTTGAGGCCTACAACGGCATTGATGTGGCGCTCGATCCGTTCCCGTACAACGGCACCACCACGACATGCGAGGCGCTGTGGATGGGCGTGCCGGTGGTGACGCTGGCGGGCTCGACGCATGCGGGGCGCGTCGGCGCGAGCATCATGAGCACCCTGGAGATGTACGAGAACATCTGCCAGGATGAGAATGCGTATGTGCAGCGGGCCAGCGCGCTGGTGTCGGACGGGCAGGAACTCTCGAAGCTCCGCGCAACGCTGCGTGACCGCCTGATGGATTCGCATCTGTGCAACGGGCCGGACTTTGCACAGCGCTTCATCACGACACTGGAGACGCTGGCGGAGCGGACTCGCCATCTTTGAGGCACAGCCAGCGTATATTTGATGGCCCATGCAGAATCCTGCCGGTCCAACTTCGCCTCAGCCCAATGGTGTCAGACTGACACCACGCGTCACGCTGCCCGAAGATCTCGTGGAGTTCTCCTACGCGAGCAGTTCGGGGCCGGGCGGGCAGAACGTCAACAAGCGAGCGACCAAGTGCACACTGCGAGTGCGCGTCACGGACATTCCCTTCTCGCCGCCGCAGACTCTTCGGCTGCGGTCGCTGGCCGGGAGTTTTCTCACCAGCGCCGATGAACTGGTGATCAGCAGTGTGGAGCATCGGTCGCAGGCGCAGAACCGTGAGGCGTGCATTGAGAAGCTCGCGCAGCTGGTGCTTGAGGCCAGTGTGCTGCCCAAGGTGCGGCGCAAGACCAAGCCAAGCCGCGGGTCGATCGAGCGCAGGCTGACGGCCAAGCGGGTGACGTCGGAACGCAAGAAGAATCGCCGCGGCGATGAGTGATCAGTCCGAGCGGGCCATCCGCATGGGCCGTCGCGAGTGCATCTGAATGCTCTGCCAGAGTTCGCGCAGGGTGGAGGCGCGTGCGCCTTCTCGACGCAGGGTGCTGCCGATGGCAAAGGCCATCTTCCACTGCTTGCGGAGCACGCGCTGACCTTGCCAGAATGAGATCGAAGGGTCGTAGATGTGCGTGGCTTCGGACAGCACGCCGTTGAGTTCGATGATCTCGAACCCGCGACCCTCCGCGAATGCAGCCGGGTCGGAGTAGCGGACATCGAAGCGACCGAAGTGAAACCCGTTGGTGGCGTGCGCAATCGCGTCGAACGCTCTTTCAAGCGCTGGAGTGATGAACGCGCTGCCGTCCATGAACATGGTGCCCTGACAGTGGTTTCCGGCGATTGCCAGCCCGATCCGCTCGCCTTCACGCGGAATGCGGTCAGCATCGGCACCGAGTCGATTGAGGAAGACGGCTCGCTGGCGACTGAGTCGCTGGTCCAGATCGATCAACTGGCTGATGGTTCGCGTGCCGTCGCCAATCACGGCGGGAAACTGCTTGAGCGTGAGCGAGAAGATGTGGCCACGGGGTTCGCTTGGGTGGCGCACGTAGAAGACACCGGCCTCGAAAGGGCCGGCGTGGTATCGCTGGGCGATGAGCGGCTCAAGGTGCTCGCGCAGATACGTCAGTCCGGCCGTTGCGGAGCGGATAAGTCGAACGCCGGTGCCTCGTTCGCCGATGTCGGGCTTGAGGATGAACGGATAGCCCCAGGATTGAGCCGCGGCCATCAACGTGGTGCCGCGGTGCGCTGCATTGGCACGTTCAATGAACGTGAAGGGCGCAACGTGTTCCTTTGGGAGGAGTTTGAGGATGGCGGACTTGGACTCGCCGACCACGCCGCCGTGGCTGATGGCTGGATTGGAGGCCGTGAAGACGGTCGGGCCGCCGTATCGGAGTGCGTACAGGAGCCACCAGGGCACCAGCGGGGCGTAGACCGCCCATGCGGGCCAGAACTCCCACGAACCCACGCGGCGTTGCTCGGCGGTGTAAGTGCTCATGGGGCTGGGTGAAAGCGCAGTGTGTGGCGGCTGGTAGCGGCCATCCGGGAGAGGGGGAGAGTGTTGGAGAGAGGGGTGTAGGTCATGAGCCAGCCGCGGCGGGCATGGGATGCAGTCGTGATGCTCGTCGTCTGTGCGTCGGCTCGGTCCATGAGCACGCTCAGATGGGGCGCGTCGGGCCAACGGTGGGTGTGGAAAGGGAGTTGCGCGGCGCGTGCGGAGTGGTGCTGCGTGAGGTGATTCCAGAGCTGTCGCCGCGGCGATTCGACGAGTGCATCGCCTAATCCTGAAGAAGTGAGCATGAGAATGGGCTCGTGATGAACGGTTGGCGTGAATCGCTGAACGTTGCTGAGGAAGATCAGTGTTGTGGATGCATCGGCGCAGACCAGTGTGCAGGGCCCGAACGTGGACGCGTCAATTTCAGCGAGCAGTGCGGGTGCTTTGGAGGCCTGTGTGAGTTGCAGCAGAAGCTGGGGCAGCACGCCGCGTGAGTGGAGTGCGCGGTGGGGAGTCCGGGCGGATTCGTTCCGGTTGAGGATGCAGGCCAGGAGACCGGCATCGTTGACGCCCAGCCAGGTTCCTCCCCGGTCTGGATCGAGGGGCCAGAGGCATGTCTGGGTGCCCGATGAGTGCAGCCGCGGCGGCGATGCGGGGGCACGGCTGCGAAGCTCATCGCGCGTGAAGATGGCGCGGAAGCGTTGTGGATCATCGGGGCTTCGAACGAGTGTCAGCGTGCACATGAGGAGGTGTGCTGGTGGGCGATGGTGGAGGGGGCAAGGCCAAAGGAGTTGGGGAGCTGCTGATCGGCAACGGACGTGCTGGCAGCAAGCAGCGCGTGGATCGTGGCCTGATGGTGGATGGTGTGGCTGAGCACGAATGCCAGTTCGCGTGCGAAGGTTGAACCGACGGTCGCGGCGGGTTCATCGTGCGAGGCCATGATGATGAGGTCGAGCGGATGCCGCGCGGGGAGGGTGTGGAGTAGTTTGAGTTGCGAGATGAGGCTGGTGGTGTGCGCGCGGGCGTGTGAGGGAGAGGACTCGATGGGTGTGCCGCGTTCCCGGTGGTCGTATTCGACGCGGCTTGTGTGTGCTCCATCGACCAGTGCGCGGACATGATCCAGGCAGTGCCGGACGTGGGCGCCGATGGTGGCTCCGAAGAAGCCGGGTCCGTGCGGGGTTGTGTAGAGGCTGGTGGTCAGCGATGCGGTGAGGAGTTCGAACTGCTCGAGGCGCGAGCAGATGGCATTGAGCAGTGGAGCGGTGTCGTTGGCGGTGGATGGGGCGTGTGTGTGCATGTGATAGATGTCCGAGAGCACACCCTGGTCTGGGTCGTGCCGGGCTCTTGTCAGATGCCACTCAACGTGAAAGGTGACTTCGCAGGGCCGAAATGGGGCGGCGGGCGGAAAGGATGTCGGTGGTGCCTTGGGCGAAGTCAGGATTTGCCGCGTGCGGCGCGGATGGCGGCCTTCAGCGATTCGGGGAGGGCTTGTTCGCTCAGTTCGGGCTGGACGCCGAAGGCCTCGCGTGCAAGCTCAAGTGAAGTCCGGTATCCATTGAGATAGGCAACGCACGAAGGGCAGACGGACAGATGCCGATCAAACTCGGTGCGCTGTGGTGGAGGCAGCGATCCATCGACATAGTCGAGAACGAAGCCGACAAGCTCCTCGCAGGTGATGTAGTGGTTGCTGCTCATGGTCGGGCGGTTTCGGAGTCGGCCGTGCTGATCGAAGTGATGCTCTTTTCTACCAGTGAACGAAGTGCTTGCCTCGCGCGGGCGAGTCGTGTTTTGGCGGCCTGGGCTGAGATCCCCAGCATGTGGGCCGCTTCCTCGGTATTGAGCCCAAGAACATCCCTGAGCATGATGACCTCTCGGAACGGGTCCGGGAGGCTTGCGATATGGCCGCGGACTTGTTCCAGAAGCTCCCTTCGTTCGATGCCGCTGGAGGGAATTGGATTCCAAGATTGATTCGGGGGTGTCTGATGCCCGTCCGGAAGGAACGTCGGAAGGAGATCCTCAATGGAAACCGCGGGCTTGCGGCGACGGCTCCGCAGCTTCATGAGGCAGCAGTTGACGGTGATTCGGTGCAGCCACGTGGAAAGGAGCGAGCGGCCATCAAAGTCGGCCAGCGTCCGGAAAGCGTTGAGGAAGGCGTCCTGAACGGCGTCCTGAGCGTCCTGATCATCATGGAGCATCGAACGGGCGACCGCGAGAAGGCGGGGGCCAACGGTTGAGACCAGGGCGTCGAACGCGGCATCGTCGCCCGCCCGCAGGCGGCCGAGGAGTGCTGCTTCCGCCGGTCCGATCTGGGCAGCGGCATCAGGTGGCGGAGTGGATTGTGACGTCTGATTCATGAAGGACGCGTGGCGGTGAAAGCAAAGGGTGACGGGCAATGCTAGACATCCACGGGGCTGGGTCGGCGGTGTGGCTCCCCAAGGCGGCTTAAGGGTGGTCTGGCTGACCCGCGGCGAGCCCCATTTGAAGCGATTTGCTGTCACCGCGCGGTCGGGCGAGCATCGAAGGGGGACGTACGCCGCGTGCAGGAAGCGGGTTCGGGCACGAGTCTGGCGTCGGGTTCTTCAGGCGTTGAGTGTTGGAAGATCATGCGATCGCGCAGCCTCACGGTGCAGCGCGGTCCTGGAGTGGCATCATGCGCGAACAGACACACATTGTGATTACTGCGGGACCGACTCATGAGCCGGTGGATTGTGTGCGCTTTCTGGGCAACCGATCGTCGGGGCGGATGGGTATCGCACTGGCGCACGCCGCGGTGGAGGCGGGGCATCGCGTGACGTTGCTGCTGGGACCTGTTGCGCACCGGCCTGCATGCGAAGGGTGTGAGGTGCATCGCTTCCGCACGTGTGCTGATCTTTCGGTGCTGCTCGATGCACACGCGGCATCGGCGGATGTGCTGATCATGGCGGCGGCGGTGGCGGATTACACGCCGGTTCCGCTGGCGGCGATTTCCGGCGGGAAGTTCCGGCGTTTGGATCACGGTGAACGCGTGCTGCTGGAACTCGTGCCTACGGAGGATCTGCTGGCGAGGGTGGCCAGGACGCGGCGGGACAATCAGCTGCTTGTGGGTTTTGCGCTCGAGCCGCGTGAACAGATGATTGCATCGGCGCATGCAAAGCTGGTGCGCAAGCGTGTTGATCTGGTGGTGGCCAATCCGCTGGAATCGATGGATGCCAGCGAGATTGAGGCCGTGATCGTGCGGGCTGAGGGTGAAGTGCGCCCGCCGGAGCTGCTGATGACCAAGGAGGCCTTTGCGGGTTGGTTCATGGCCTTTCTTGCAGATGACGTGGCGAGAGTCTGTTACCAGAGCAAGGCAGCGGCATCAGAGAGTGGCGTATCTGACTGTTCGCTTCTCAATGGAGGCATGAATCGATGAAAGCTGCGACTGTGTATGTGATGGCGATGTTGGGAATGGCCGGGCTTGCGATGGCGCAGCAGCCCGCTGCTGCGGAGGTGGTGTCGGCGAGCGGTACGAACCGCAACACCGCCGCGTGGAATCTCGCCAGCAAGACGCGCCTCGCGATCAGCGGATATGACCCTGTTTCCTATTTCCCCCAGGGCGGCGGCAAGCCGCTCAAGGGCGACTCGAAGTACGAGGTCTTCCACATGGGTGCGCGGTACTGGTTCGCGAATGAGGCGAATCGCGATGCGTTCCTCAAGGAAGCCTCGAAGTACGAGCCCTCGCACGGCGGGTGGTGTTCGTGGGCGATGCGTGAAGGCGACAAGGTGGAAGTGGATCCCACCAGCTTCATCGTGAAGGATGGCAGGCTGTTTCTGTTCTACAAGGGGTTCCTGGCGGACACGCGTTCCAAGTGGCTGGCGCGTGATCATGCGACCGAGCTCGCGGCGGCGGATGGCAACTGGCTGAAGCTCTCGGGCGAGCAGGCACCCAAAGTTGCGATGTTGGCGCCAGTGCTTTCTGGCGTGTGGGAGAAGGCGGCGAAGCAGATGGGTACGGAGACTGCCGCGGGGTATGAGAAGGGGATCGAGACGCTCAAGCACATGGAGATCGAGAAGCTCGCGATGAAGACCGGCGATGCGGCACCGGCGTTCGAGCTGGCGGATTCGAACGGAACGATGCGTTCACTTGAATCGATGCGAGCTCAGGGGCCGGTGGTGGTGATGTTCGTCCGGGGATCGTGGTGTCCATTCTGCAATGTGCAGATGCAGGCGTATCAGCAGATGCTGCCCGAGCTCAAGAGTCTGGGCGCGAGCATTGTCGCGATCACGCCGCAAATGCCCGAGCGTTCGGCGGAGATGGTGAGCAACGGTGGGATCGAGTTTCCCGTGCTGTTTGATCAGGGAAATGAGGTGGCCAAGCGGTATGGTGTGTCGTTCACCAACCCAGGGGGCATGGATCTGTCCAGGGTGAATGGTGATTCGAGCGGTGCGCTGCCGGTGCCGGCGACGTACGTGATCGGCCAGGACGGCGTGATTGATTACTCGTATGTCAACGCGGATTACCGGATGCGCGCCGAGCCGGCGGACATTCTCGCGGCGGTTCGGGCGGCTTCGTCGGTTTCAGCACAGAGCAAGGAGTTGGTCAAGTGAGTCATTCAACTGGTGGGACGATTGGGAAGGGTGCGAATATTGCCGCGTGGGTGATGCAGATCATCGCGGCGGTCATTCTCGCACAGACGCTCTTCTTCAAGTTCACGGCGGCGCCTGAGCCGGTTCACATCTTCACGACGCTCGGTGTGGAGCCGTGGGGACGGTTGTTCGCGGCGGTGTCGGAGTTGATTGCATCGATCCTGCTGCTGGTGCCCCGCACGCGGGTCCTCGGCGCACTGATGTCGATTGGTGTCATGCTCGGAGCGATTGGTGCGCACCTGGGTCCGCTTGGCATCGAGGTCCTTGGTGACAAGGGACTCTTGTTCGCGATGGCGATCGTCGTGCTGCTGTGCAGTGTTGGTGTTGTGGTCATTCGCCGGTGCGAGCTGCGTGCGTGGATTGACCTAGCGCTGCGACTGATTCCGGCGCGGCGATGAACGCGGGTCGTGGCGCGAAGTCACAAGCGTCGGACACATCAACATGTCCATGCGAGTGGGACACTAGTGTGCCGCGTGAATGAGTTCGCCAACCTTTCACATGTCAGACTGAACTTTCATTTCTGGCTTCTTCTATCCTGTACATCCTGTCCATCCATGTTCTCTTCTTTCCTCGGAAGTGGAAACATGGATAGACAGGATGGACAGGATGGGGAAAGAGGCAGAGATGTGAGAGTGCGCGGGGAAGGGTGTGTTTGTGTCCGGCTGCGTTGTTGATGGTGTCCACGTTCGATCGTCTCATTCGGCATCTGCCAAATGACGCGGTGGGTGGGAAGCACGCAGCACGCTGCAAAGCCAGCGTGCTACGTGCCATAAGACGTTGCGTGTTGATGAACGTGGCTGGTTTGAGTTCACATCACTTCGTAGCGGCCGCCACCCAGGCCCAGGGCCTGCATGATGGAGGATCGCAGGAAGAGGGGGCGGGCGGATGCGTCGCCGGCGCGGATGGTCGCGGCGAGGAGGCCGGGTGCATCGATGTGGAGCAGGTCGCCATCACTGGTCCACTGGACTGGCCCGCTCCGGCGAAGCGTTGACCGACTCATCGTGCCCGGGTCAAGCAGGCTGATGTTCAGCACGCCATCGGAGTTGATCTCAAAGACGATGTGCACATCATCGTTGACCGCGGCGAGCTGGGGCACGTGCTCGAAGAGTGCGCGGCACGCTTCACCCTCAAGTGCGGCACGCATCGCGCGACGGGACGCGGCGACAGTGAGCCGAAGTGCCGTGCCGATGCGAGCGGGCACTTCGACGCGCACGACCTTCATGTCGTTGATCGTGCTCATGGGCGCTCTCCGCGGCGATCGGTGGCACCGGTGAGACTCCCCAGCAGACTCGCGGCGATCCGAAGGCCACGCCCGGGCGGACTCACGAACTGATGACCGAGCTTCTCAACGGTGGAGAAGAAATCAACGAGTGCATCCACACGCTGGTTGTGCTCGTTGGCTCCGGTCACCTTGTTTGGCGCCGTCATGTCACGAATCTCATGCAGCGAAGCCAGGAGTGGATCGACCTCACGCTTGATGCGCTCGCGGACGATGGCCCGGAACATGGTCCAGACATCCTGCTCGCAGTGGAAGTATTCCTTGCGGTCGCCGCGCTTGTGGGCGCGTTCGACGATGCCCCAGTCCAGAAGTGCACGCAGCGACATTGAGGCATTTCCCCGGGAGATGTCGAGCCGCTCCATGATGTCGTCGGTGCAGAGGGGCTCGCCGCTGATGTAGAGCAGCGCGTGCACTTCCGCCATCGTCCTGGAGATTCCCCACGCGCCAGCCATCTGGCCCCAGACCGCAATGAAGCGATCCTGAGCAACGCGGAGGGTTTCGCCTTCGTCCAGCTGCGGGGTGATGGGGGTGGTCGGAACCGGTGTCACACCATCAGTATGCGCTTTTCCCGCCGCTTCGTCCACATGGCTTTCAGAATATTCTGAAAATTGGAGTGCTGGTACGGTGAATGTGCGGTTTGTGGCAGCTTGGATGGGGGATGTTGCCCTTACAACGCGGCGGCCGCGAGGTCGATGTGGCCCTCATGCGGGGTTGAAGCGGCACTAGGGGCAGTGGGGGGGAGCGGGTTGGGTGGTCAGCGCGCGGAACGAGGGGGCGAGGGGTGCAAAGTGCTACGCTGAGGCATGTTCCAGTCTGAAGCGCACGGCAATGTGGCGGTCTTCCGGTTTGATCGAGCGGACAAGAAGAATGCGCTGCTGCCGGGCATGTTGCGATCGTTGGTTGCCGCGATTGACACCGCGGCATCGGCGCACGTGATCGTCGTATCGGGGGTGGGTTCGACCTTCTGTTCCGGGTTTGATCTGTCGTCGTGTCGCGATGATCCGGATGCTGCGGTGCTTTCGGAGTTGCTCCAGTCGCTGAGCAAGGCATGCCGCGCGATCCGGCAGGCGCCCTGTCCGGTAGTGGTGAGTGCCCATGGTGGCGCCATCGCCGGCGGATGTGCCCTTGCGGCGAGCGCCGACTTCGTGGTGACGCACGCCGATGCGAAACTCGGGTATCCGGTGGTGAAGCTGGGCATCTCGCCAGCGATCTCAGGCCCCGCACTCGCGGCGACGATTGGCGGAGGCGCAGCACGGACGCGACTGCTCGACAGCACGCTCATCAGCGGGACGCGTGCGTTTGAGCTCGGATTCGCGCATGAATGCGTGGCGACGCTTGAAGCGTGTGAGGCAAGGGCGATTGGTCTTGCGCAGGAGCTTGCGGCCAAGCCGCGGCATGCGCTGGGGTATACCAAGCGCTGGCTCAATGAAGTGGATGGTTCACTGCGGGTGAGTGAGCTTGATGCGGCGCTCGAGGCTTCGCTCGCGCTGGTGGGGCAGCAGGAGCAGCGGGAGATGCTGGCGCAGGTGTGGGCGAAGGCGTGAGAGCAGATGACGGAGCACATGTGGGACATGTGCTCGTCGCTCCGTCGCGCCCGCCGGGCGATGCTGACGGCGTAGTGATCGAAGTGTCCTCGCACCAAGTCCAACCATCAGGGCGTGGTGGCCGGCGGTTTCTTGTACCCAAGAGCGGCCAGAGCCATGAGCACAATGATGAAGCCCCCGCCTCCGGCGGGCAGCCAGGCGATCGGGCCGAAGTACATGATGAGGCCGTAGATCGAGATTCCCACGATCACGGCCACCATGGTCACGATGCGAATCTGCTTCGAGTCCATGAGGTTCGCTCCGTTGTTGGAATCAGGTTAGACGCGGGCATTCGTTCCTTCTGTCCGGTGCTGATTGTATCGCATCGGCAAGGTGCTCCCCTATTCGGCCTGCGCACAAGACCTGGTGCCCGCTGGTGCTGGTCGAGCGCGGGCAGCGGCTCACGCATCAACTGCGTCTGGTGGATGAGTCCACGCCGACCAATCGCGCCCTGCCCAAGGGAGTCCATCGCGCCGAGGTCTTCGTCGCGATCACCGCACCGGGCAAGCCCGCACCACCTCCGCCGAGCGCCGCGGGCGGCGACCCGCGCGCGTACCGCTCCATCGGCAGCGTCACCCGCGGCGAGACGACGCTGAGTTTCGAGTCGGACAAAGGCGGGATGCAGGCCCACGACCTCTCGCGCTGGGCGAGCACCACCGACGCGACCGGGCCGTGGAGCGAGACGGCGAGCGCGCCGGTCGCGGCGTAGCGTCGCAAACCAACTTGCCGAGGACCGTGGGTGTCAGCGCGTGGAAGAGAAGCCGCTCCCGTCACCGCTCACACCACCCGCTTGGCCTTGCCGGTCATCGCGTCCACGTCGTACGCGCGCAGGCCGACCGGCGGGGGCCCGTCGGCCCGGACGCGCCACGTCTTCTTACCCCTGGCGATGCTGGGAAACTCCGTGCACACGAAGGGCTTGGGATCGCCGCGACGGGTCCGCCCCTTGATGTTCTCATCCACGACCGCTCGTACGATGCGTTTGGCCTGGTTCGCGGTCACGCGCCAACCGAACGGGCGCTGATTCAGAGGGCCGCACCCAGCCGGGATCGAGCGCGTGTTCAGCTCCACCTGGCGAGCGAGCATGGTCACAGTGCGCGCCGCGAGCAAGTCCCGCTTGAGGTCGAGCCCGAGTTCATCGCGCATCATGGCCTCGACCTGGCGCGTGGTGGGATCGCCGATCACCAGCGGATGGAGGGAGATCTCGCCAGCGTGCGACGGCTTGCGGGCTTTGGGGTTGCGTCGGCGCGTTTCGTCCGTGGAGGTACCAGCCGACACAATCCCCTCGGGCTCCGCGATGATGATGGTGATGTCCGCCTGACGGTTCCATGAGATCGTTGTGACTCGCGCGGAGCACAGGCGGGCGATGCGGAGCGTCTCGATGGGCCACACGGCGGACGTCCCCTTGGGGCCTTCCAGCATGGCGGTGTACGCCCCCGCGCGAAAGAAGGCATCGGCGTTCCGCCAATCGCCGCGAGCCCGCCGCCGGAGCGTCTCCATCAAGTTCGCGGGCGACTCGCGGACTTCCTTGCTCACGACGGATGTGAACGCTTCGCCGCGCGCGGTCGCGATCTCGCGGGCCTTGTCCATGTGATCGCCCGCGATGAACAC
>JBILUL010000032.1:0-39829 GCA_044371005.1 Phycisphaerales bacterium
GGCGTCGGTTCATCGGAACCGAGTATTCGCCGGTCAATGCACGCAACGCGGTCGACCGGATGAAGCGCGGGCCGGTGCGTTCGTACGACGATGTGACCAGTTCAGCCATCTTCACCGCGCGCAACGCCGGGAAGAAGACCAAGGACCGCATCTCAAGCAAGGTGGATGGACACGCAGGCTGAGCGATCTACCGGCATCGCCCCGCGCCACTACCATCAGGCCCATGGGACGGCCACACCACGACATTCCCGGCGTCATCATCTTCGATCACCCGCTCATCCAGCACAAGCTGGGTTACCTGCGGGAGAAATCCACGAGCCATCGCCCCTTCCGCGCGCTCATGTACCAGATCGCCGGGCTCATGGTCTTTGAAGCCACGCGCCATCTGCCGGTGAGGGAGATCACCATTGAGACGCCGCTGGAGACCATGACCGCCAAGCGCCTGAGCGCGAAGGTCACGGTCGTTCCCGTGCTGCGCGCCGGCCTTGGTCTGGCCGAGGGCATCCTCGAAATGATGCCCGAAGCACGCCTGGGTCACCTGGGCCTCGCACGCAACGAAGAGACACTCCAGCCCCTGGTCTATCTCAAGAAGCTGCCCAAGGACCTCTCGGAAGGCCCCGTCTTCATCGTCGATCCGATGCTCGCCACCGGCGGCTCGGCCATCGAAGCCATCCGCATCATCCGCAATGCAGGCGCCACCGACATCCGGTTCGTCTGTCTGGTCGCCTCTCCCGAAGGCGTGACCAATTTCCGCAAGGCCGAGCCGCAGATCCCCATCTACGCCGCGGCGATTGACCGGTGTCTCTCCGACAAGGGCTACATCCTGCCGGGACTTGGCGATGCTGGAGATCGGCTGTACGGCACGGAATGACCGGTGTGGCCCGTGTCTCCGGCGACTTTCCGGGTCCGCTCGCGTGCAGTGAATCGGCGAACTGCCGGGCGGCGACAGACTGGGAATGAAAACACCTGAGTGTCTGCGGGAATCGGCTCCAGACCACGTTCTGGTCGGAATCGTCCTGCAGGACGCTCAGGTGTGATCAATGTGGCCCGGACTGCTCGCGAACATCAGCGGTTGTCGCGAGTGCCGGGATGTGCGGCTGTGTTCAGCAGCCACCGGCCTCCCAGAGATTGAAGAAAGATTCGACATCGCTGCCGTCGACACCGCCATCGGTGTTGACGTCAGCCAGCGTGTCGCCCGCTTCCCAGGCAGTGAAGAAGGCCTCGATATCGGCACCGTCAACGCCGCCATCGTTGTTGAAGTCTGCCGCGCAGAACGCCGAGGTGCGATAGGCGCGAACGTCGGTGTCGGTGCTGGCGATGATGAGGGTGCCATCGGTGGCGAGAACGGGGCCGCCCTGGTTGAGGTTGCCGTCGATGGGGGTTGACCACCGTTCGGTGAGGTCGGGGTTGAACGAGTAGAGCTTGCCGCCACCCAGGCCGCCGGCGTTGCCGTTGGAGACGTAGAGGACGCCGCGGGAATCGACGGCCATGTGAATCTGCATGTAGTCAGCCGTGATGGTGTCGGAGGTGTTGAGCACCGCGCCCGTGGCCGGGTCCAGACGCTGCAGCTGACCTGCCGCGGCAGCGTCCTGTGTGCCGGTCCAGGTCATGGAGTAGATCGAGCCATCAGGCCCGACGCCCCAGCGTGAGAACTCGCCGCCGCCACCGGAAGAAACGCGCCAGTTCTGCACGATCGCGGTGCCGGTGTCGGTGAAGGAGTACAGAAAATCTCTGCTGACGTCGAAGTTCTGCGAGTAGTTGAGATAGAGGCGGCCGTCGGTGCCGATGAATGGCCCGTTGTGCAGGAGGCCCCCGGCCATCAGCGGTCCGCGATAGAGGAACGCGCCGGTGTTGGCGTCAAGCTTGCGGAACGCAAGCCGATTCCCGGTCCCGTTGATGAGATCGACGGTGTAGACGGCGTTGCCCTCGATGACGACACCGGTGGTGTTGCCTACTTGTTCGATGCGGGCCGTACGCCAGACGAGATTGCCGGTTTCTGCATCGAACCGCTCGATCCATTGCCAGGATCCAAGAATGATGTCGCCGTCGGGTGCGAATACCGCGGCGGTGTACGGCCCTGCCGTGATCTCATAGCGAGCCGGCAGCGGGCTCGCGCCGCCAGCGGTATGCCAGAGGATCGCACCCGTGGCGGCATCGAGGCAGTACAGCGGCGCGGCAACACTTGCGCCGTTGCCCGAGCGGCTCGCGTAGAGGCGACCGTTCTTCACGCCAGCAATCCACGTGGTCCAGTCACCTGCCTCAAAGGGCAGGTCGGCGGTCCAGAGGGTTGCTCCGGTGTCGAGGTCGAGTGCGTAGATCGTGGCGTCGTTGGGAGGCGGGTTGTTCTGCGGGAAATCGGTCTGCCTCACCATGAAAACACGACGCCCTTCGACGACCGGGTTCCACGCGATCCAGCTGAAACCCCCGCCTTGCCAGAGCAAGTCGGAGTCGCCGATGCCGTCGGGACCGACCACATCGACAAGTCCATTGCAGCGGCCATTGCCGCCCAGGTTCGACCAGTCCTGAAGTTGTCCAATCGCGACGGATGCGGTCGCGACCAGAGTGGCGATGCACATTCTGAGCTTCGTCATTGAACAGCCGGTACCGTGTGTTGTTCGCGCAGACATCATGGGCCTCCTGAGAGAAGGGACTGAAACAAAAGTCAAATCGTGGAATCGCACGCGGCGGAGCAACCCGGCGCGTGCGTGCATGTGCGTGGTCTCGGACTCGCTGCGCATTCAGCGACGACGACGTGAGAACAGGGCAGCTGCGCCGAGCAGCCCCAGCGACGCGGGCGACGGAACGGCATAGCCCTGCCAGCCGTTTCGCGCGCTGTCGAACACAAAGAGCTGGCCGTTGGCAAAGCCCGTGCCGTAGAAGCCACCTACATCGATGTCCAGGTCCCATGTGCCCACATGGGTGCCATCGACGCGGTAGGTGTACGCCTGTTCCGTGTTGCCCGACGTCACAACGAGCAGGTCATTCTGCTGGTCAAAGCCGCTGGCGAACCACGTGAAGCCCGGAGCACCGATGGGCGCAGTATCAACCGCGATGGTGCCAAGCAACGAACCATTCACGCGGCTCACACGGTTGAAGATGTTCGTGTTGCTGAACGAGTAGAAAAGATCACGCCCCGCGTCGTACACCGGCATGGTCTGCCTGCCCAGGTTGCCCGGAAGCGAGCCAAGCAGCACGCTGGTGGAGCCGGTGGGCAAGCCGTTTGCATCCCGAACTGCTTCGAACAGCCCCTGTTCACGACCACCGACGGCCCCGGTTCCACCATCACGGGCGTTGAAGGTCATCAACTCGAGCTTGTTCGTGTTCGAGTTGAAGTTGATGGACCGCAGATCGTGCTCCACAAAGGCCGGAAACTCATCGACGATCGCGCCGCTCGCGGCGTACGTGAAGACCGGCGCGTACATCGGCTCGCCACTGCCCGTGCCCGCGGCATAGTACTGCTGCGAGCCCGGATCCCACGTGACATTCAAACCCGCCCCGACCGGAGTGGATGCCTGCAGAAAAATGGTCCGTTGTGCGATTGCACCGTGAGCAGACTCGCTCGTCGCCAGGAGCCCAGCTCCAGTCAGCGCATACCCCGCAACCGCCAGCCCGATCGAACACACACTACTGCGATTCATGTCCTTCTCCTCATTCTCAGTTCCCCACCCGTTGCGCGGCATCGACCGCTCACCGAAGGAGGCACCTTTCAATCAGCATACCGATCCCTCAAAACTTCTGCAAGCACTTTTGAAAGCGATTGTGAAAAAAGAATGGCTGGTCGTGAGGTGGGCGGATTGGGTCAGCAATCGCAACGAATGTGGGCATTGGGCGGTCGCGTGGACATGCCACTGAACTCGATTGCCCGAACAAGGTCCGTCCATCGATCCTCCCGGTCAGATGCGGATGGATACCACTCTCGAGACCCCGCCATCGCTGAGAGAACCCGGATTGCCACGCTTCTGGCTAGTGAGCGTCTTGAGTCCCGAGCAGAAAGTGTCGGGGAGCGGCTAGCCGCGGCCATCACCCTGCCTTGGCAATGGGTGCTCTTCCTCACCATCGCGTTGCCTGGGCCTCCGCGCCGCGTGCCCGCATCCAAATGGGCGGCTTTTCGAAAGACATTTTGAAAGCACTTTCCAGAAAACGTGAATGGGTGGTATGATGTCGAATTGAGCCGCGGCTTGGGTGTGGCATCGCGGCGTGTGTGGGCCGTTGCGGATGTGTGCCCTGAGCCATCTGGCGCATTGGACACATTCGCGCCGACATGACCCTGAACGGATCGAGAATCAACCTCGCTGCCTATGCCCGGACTTCCAGCAGAAAAACTTGATTCGATGAGCTTTCCTGAGGCCGCGGCTGAGGTTGGGAGCCGAATCCGCGCATCCGTCAGTTCCATGCTTGAGCAGATCCCCGGTGAGTCGTCCATACGCACCGGCTCCGTACTCGCATCGGCGCTTGAGATCGACATCAACCTCGCGTGGAAGCTCCTGAACATCTGCAAACCAGGTCCGGCGACAGGGGCCTTGCAGCGACTTCCAGGCGATGGCGGTGTGCGAATTCTGCTCAGTGCAGCGGAGCGCAAGGGCGTCGATGCATCGGTCATTGAAGAAGTTCGAGCGGCATTCGCCTCGTACACCGGATTTCTCGCAAAGCATGCCGGAGATCGGGCGGCCCTTGATTCGCTCCTGTCTCACGCCAGCGGCGGAGACCGACGGATCGACCTGGCGACAAGGCGTGCCGCGTTTCGCGCTAACTCATCGATGCTGGGCGTACAGGCGGCGGTTCAACTGGGTGCCTATCTGTTCTGGCCCGAATCCCATGGCACCGAACGGTCTTCCGCGGCGGCGATCCTTCGCGGCTTCGGTGGATTCCGCCGCCTTCGTCCCGATGTCTCCTGGATCATCGGTCGTGCACGGCGAACCGATCATCAGGGACGCCCTTACGGCCAGCGTTCACCAGAACCTCTTGAGCCAGGCACCGCCGCACTCCACGGCGGAGTGCCTTTGGTGATGCTCTTTTCTCCGGAAGAGCTTCCGTCTGTCCAGCGCACGATGATGCCCGACGGGATTGCCATCGATCGGCTCGTTCCAGGCCCAGTCGGATTGCAGGCATCCCAGTCATTCTTCCTCGCGGAAACCATGCGACCCGGGTTGGCCCGACGCGATGACCCGGAGAATCCGTCGCTGCGCCTCGTCACCTCGGTTCACACGCCCTGCGAACTGCTGGTCTTCGATGCAATCTTCCACAAGGATCTGGCGCCGCTGGGAGAACCTGTGCTCGCGACCGCATCCGAACTCGGGGGCGTGTCGCTGGGCTACTGCGACCCTGCTGATCGTGTCTTGCTTCATATGGGCGCCGAAATCGAAGACCATGGACTGGGTCTTCGCACGATGCACATCACCGAACTGCCTCGCTACACCCAGATGCTCGGTTCACTGTGCGATCGTCTTGGTATCCGCGCCAGCGACATGCATGCCTTCCGTGTCAAGATCGCCTATCCGCCAATTCCCTGCGGCGTCATGATCGAGCGGGACATGAATCCCGAGTGAATCACCGACGTTTGATATCGCGACATCTTCCGATGGATGGGATCAATCAGGACGCGAACACTCAAGTCTTCTTCTTCAGCCGGCGTCTCATGCTTCAAGGAAGACGCCCATATCTTGCCGGTTCTTGCAACTCAAGCGGCGGTGTTCCGCGCGCGACCACGCTGGTTGACACGAGCATTCCGCTAGAAATCAACGATCCGATCGGTCGATCACGCGCACATTCCGCCGCCCGTCAAGTACACCGTTGGGCGACCTGGCGGCATTGATGAAGCCCGCCACCCTGCGGTACGCGAAGAAGCACACTGCTCCAATCGCTCCGATTACCGCGAGCGGAATCAGCAGCAGCAGAAAGAGCACCGCCATCAGCAGCATCGCCACCAGCGCCAGCAACCTGGTCAATGGACCACCCGCCGCCCCGCCTTCGCGGACGAATCTGCCGATCCGAATCACATATTGATTGCCCGCCGACATCGTGCCCGAATCGTAGGGTTGTTCGGGCATTCTTGCTGATGCTGGGCAGACGCATTCTCCAAGTCCCCACCCCAAGTCCCACTCTCGCAGGTCACGCAGGGCTCTCATCACGTTGTGCTTTTCATCCTGTCTATCCATGTTCCTTTCTCCGGTAAGAAGTGGAAACATGGATGGACACCGATGGGCAGGATGAGGAAAGAGGCAGAGCACCAGCCCCGACAGTGCGCGGGAGTGCAGAGTGATGGCCTGATCCCGCAATCAGCCAGATAAACTGCAACGCGGGTCCAATGTTCCCTTCACCCGTTCCCAGACCTTTCGTGATACCCATGTTCGGGCTTGTGCCCAGACCGATCCTCGTGGGCCTGCTGAGAAGCGTTGAAGCGGGTTCGAGCAATCTCGCGTTTGCCGTGCGTAGTCATGCCCGTGACGTCGGCACGACCAGTGGGTTCGTACCCTCCAGCCAATGTCCGCCCCCCGTCCCACCACGCGCCTTGCCCCTTCACCCACCGGTGCACTGCACCTGGGCAATGCTCGCACCTTTCTGGTCAACTGGGCACTGGCCCGCCGCGAGGGCTGGCACATCGTCCTGCGCATCGAAGATCTCGACACACCCCGCGTGAAGCCCGGAGTCATCGATCTCACCATCGATCTGCTCTCATGGCTGGGCATCGACTGGGACGAAGGTCCGTACATCCAGTCGGCAACACCCCAACCGCATGTCGAAGCCATGCAGAAGCTCGCGGCACAAGGGCTCATCTACCCGTGCGATCTCACACGCACCCAGATTGAAGCCGCGGCATCCGCTCCGCAGGAAGGGTCTGGCGAGATCCGTTTCCCCGCCTCATTGCGCCCCTCCAGCATGCCCGACACCTTCAGCGACACGGCCTCCAGCTGGCGATTCGCCGTCGATGAATCACTCTGGATCGAGTTTGATGATCAGTTCGCCGGACCTCAGCGCCACCAGCCCGCGGCGACCATCGGCGACTTCATCCTCTGGACCCGCCGCGACCCCGCAAAACCCGGCCAGGCCGCCTACCAACTCGCCGTCGTCGTCGATGATGCCCGTCAGGGCATTACCCATATCGTCCGCGGCGACGATCTGCTCGATTCCGCCGCCCGTCAGCTCCTTCTCTACAGAGCTCTGGGCCTGAAGTCGGAACCACGCTACTGCCACCTCCCCCTGGTCCGTGGTGAAGATGGCAAACGCCTGGCCAAACGCCACGGCGACACGCGGCTTGATGCCTATCGGGCCTTGGGTACCACCCCCCAGCACGTCGTCGGACTTGTCGCCTTCTGGTGCGGTCTTCAGGAGGCCCGCCACCCGATGGACGCGGCGGAGTTCCGCGACCGGCTCGACCTCAGTATGATTCCCTCAGGGCCCATCACCTTCACCGGCGAAGACGACCGGTGGCTTCGTTCCTGATAGATTCCGAAAGGCGGCATGCGTTTCATGATGTCTTACTCCTCACTCGCGCTCGCGGCGGTTTCCCTGCTCGCATGCTCCAGCTTCATGACAGGCTGTGATGACGGCAAGCCCCCGACCCACGCCAAGGTCACCATTTCGGGCAAGACCTTCAATCTCGAGATCGCCACCGAAGATCAGACACGCTTCAAGGGTCTTTCGGGCCGCACCAAGATCGATCCCGAAGGCGGCATGCTCTTTGTCTTCAAGGACCCCAAGGAACTCGAGTTCGTGATGCGCGACTGCCCCATCCCGATCGACATCATCTACGTTGATGGCACCGGCCGCGTCACCGCCACGCACAAGATGACGCCCGAGCCCCCCCGGGCCGAGGATGAAAAGCAGCTCAGCCCCCCGTTCAACAACGCGCCCAAGTGGACCTGGACCAACGCGAAATATGAATCCAGGCTCAAGAAGTACCCCAGCAAGTTCGCAGCCCAGTACGTCATCGAGCTTGCGGGCAACACGCTCGACACGCTGAAGGTGAATACGAGCGACAAGGTCGAGTTTGATCGCGCCGCCATGAAGAAGCTCGCCAAGTAAGCCGATGCTCCCTGAGAGCGAACCCCCTGCCTGCCCGATTCGTGTGACTGGTGCACGCCGCGTTCCGCGACGGCCGCCACAACGGAGTCGCCCGGTTCGGGATGCGTAAAGGATCTCAGGGCGCATGATCGAGCAGGGTGGACAGTTTCCGATTCTCGTCGCCGCGGCACCCGCCGCGATGCCCGGAGTCCGCGCCGACCACCTCACCGCCATCACCGCGCACTGGCCTGATTCAACGCGAAGCGGGCAGGTTTCCTGCGCGCCGTTGCTCGGACTTGGCGCACTGCTTGATGCGCTGGCCCGGGCCGATGCGCCTTCGCCAGCCGACGCGGCACTGATCGTGTTTGATCGGACCTGTTCGGCTCAGATGGTTGACTTTGCCGCGGAACTGCTGCGCAATGCCTCGATGCCCGCGGTGTGCATCGTGCCGGATCCGGCCCCGTGGCGCGAGTTTCAGAGCGGCGGGATCATCTTCGAATCGCCCGCGGCGGACCCCGCCGTTCTCGCCGCGATGCTCTTTGCACTCTCGCAGCGTCAGGGTGCGGTGCGGGCGATGCGGCGCGAGATTGATCTGACGCAGCGGTGCGAACTGGCGATCCGCGCCGAGATGGAGCGGATGCACGAGGAACTGCAGCTGGCCGCATCGGTGCAGCGGGAGTTCATCAGTCTTCCGGCACCGCGTGCGGAGATGCTCGAACACGCGATGTTCTCACGCGCGGTCAATTTCGTCAGCGGCGATGTCTGTTGTGTGCGCGATCTTGAGGATGGGCGGATCTGCTTCTTCCTGGCCGACGCTGCGGGGCATGGCGTTCCCGCCGCGCTGCTCACGATGGTGCTGGTCCATTCATTGCAGACCATGGCCCGCGAAACCGGTGAAGTGGTGCTGCTCGAGCCGTGCGATGTGCTTGCCCGCCTCAACAAATGCATCTGCACGCATTGCCGCAACTTCGGATGGTTCGCCACCGCGGTCTACGGAATTGTCTGCCCTGCCACGGGCAAGATCACGCTCGCCGGTGCGGGTCATCCGCCCCCGATGGTGCTGGGCGGAACTTCGGGCAGACTTGAACTCGAGACGACCGGCCCTGTGCTGGGCGTCATCGATGATCCGGAGTTCAGTCAGATCAGCTGCACGATGGAGCCTGATCAGATGCTCCTGGTCTATTCGGATGGTCTTGAGTGCGCGTTCCCGGATGCACTGGCGGGAGAGAAGCAGCAGCAGGTGCGGGAGCGTCCGCATCTGAAGTATCTCGAAGAACTCGATCGCAATGTCGCGGAACTCTTCTCACGCCCCGAGCCGGACCATGGTCCGACACTCGCTGAGGAAGTCATCATGCGACTGGGCCACATGATCGATGAGCAGGCGGGCAGCCTGCACCAGGCCGATGACATCACGGCCATGGTCATCCGGTGCCGGCGAAAGAGTCAGCAACTGCGACGTGCGGCGTGAACCGAATCCAGCGGTTGGTCACACACGCGACCCTCGCAGCGGCGCTCGGTGACATCGTGCACCGATTCATGTGTGCACGATGCGGCGTCCTGGTCCACTGCATTGCAGGTGCCCAGTGAACATGAGATCTGTTCTCAGTCGACCGCTTCGTGCGAAGTTCGCTCAATCCGGGCCAATGGCGTGGCTGATGGACCAGGTGACGCAAACCCATGCGCCGCAGGTCCTTTGCGGAGCTGTGCCGGAGTGACAGCGTGGGGCGCAGGTGCTGCGAAGGCGATTCTTCGGGGATGAACGCAGCGTTCATCGCGGCGTTCAATCCTGCTGTCAGGCATTCGTGCCGCCCGACTTCTCATAGAATGGTCCGCAGCGTCTCTCCCTCGCGGCTGAGCGCGGAGTTCGCGTCCGGCGCGTCGCGCGTGTGCGTGCGAAGCAGGGAGAAGCGGGCACAGGAGACAAGTCATGTTTCTCACTCCTCGATCTGCGGCGGCCAAGGTGGTGGTTGTGGCGGCGGTTGCGTGCGCAACGACGGGACTCCACGCTGGAATCATCCTGGGCGACTATTCGGGAAACCACTGGATCGGCTTCGGGCCCAGCTACAGCGAAGTGACCACGTCGCTCAACCAGACGTTTGATCACCCGGCGACGACGTCACTGTCGCATCAGTATTCGTATGTGTACAGCAACGGGGAGGATCAGTACATCAACTCGCATTTCACCGCGACCATTCGCAACACGCAGTCAAGGACAGCGGGCGGCAACCACATTCATCTCACGCAGCGCGGCGACTTCATGCTCTATAACGAGGACAACCCTCGAGACGACTGGGGCACCGTCTTCCGCGATTTCAACGTTGTCACCCAGAAGTTCTGGGCGGAATACGGCGACCTGGGCTTCCTCTTTTACGAACAGCACTCACCGCACCCGGGCAACTATGAAGTCGCCGGCATCGTCAGGAACGAATCAACCAATCAGGTCATGGGCACCGTCAACTTCTCCGATGGCCCCGCACATCTGGCGTTCCACGTGACCGGCGGTTGGTACTCCGTCACTATCTCGCGAACCACCCACAGCAGCATGGGAATCATCCCGCGCTGGCAGGATCCATACCCCGGCTACGCCCATTCCATGGTCAATGTGGAGTGGGTGCCCGCTCCGGCCCCCGCGGCGCTCCTGGGACTGGGCCTCCTGGTCGCCGGCAATCGGCGCCGCTGAGTCGCCGCGACACGCTCAAGGCGCACGGTCGCGGGAAGCCGACTGCAAGAACGGCCGTTGACCGCGTCGACTCCGGCGATCATGGCTTGATCCCTCCGACGCTCCGCCGCGGCCCAGCCTGATCATCCGGCTGCTTCACGCGCTGCGGTGCTGCCAGTGGCTTGGCAGCCGGCCCAACCTTTCGATGCCGGGCGATGAGGGAGCTTGCTCCCTTTCGCCCGGTGTCTGGTTCTTCATCACTCAATCACGCACTATCGCCTTGTACGAATTGTGTTCGGTTTCGGCCGGCACGTACTTTGGAGCTGTGCGGGTGATACGCTTGCGGGCCATGAAGAAGTCGATTCTTGCCGGTCTGCTCGCCGCGATGTTGGTTGCACCAATGGTGGTTGTCCCGTTGGCGGTTGCACAGCAGCCCGCGGCGGACCCGAATGCGGCCAAGCCGCTGACGCCTCCCACGCCGGGCAAGCCCGATGATCCGCCGCTGGTCATGAACTACATGACGATGATGCTGATCATCGGTCTGGTGGTCGGGGCGAACCTGATTCCCAGCAAGCGCGGCCATCAGGACTGATGAAGCCTTGCGGTGCCGCGGTCGATCGGGGTGTCAACGTCCCCAGGAGTCCTGCATGCGAATGCTCACGAAGGCGAACAGGCCGCTGCTGGTGCTGAATCTGGCGCTGCTGGCGGTTTTGCTTGGCTTGATGTACATCCCCGGTGCGATGGCGCAGAATGCCAACACTCCCGCGGGGGCGCGCAGTCGTGGTGATTACACGATGATCAGTGGCCGGACCAATGCGGGCGGTGCCGATGCCATCTACGTGCTCGACTCGGCGAATCAGGAACTGGTGGCGCTCCGCTGGGATGGTGCCAAGCAGGCGCTGGTGGGCATCGGATATCGCAACCTCAGTGCGGACGCCAAGAGCGTTCCGGGCCGCTGAACCCAAGGGGAGCAGACCGATGAGTGGAATCTCTGAACAGATCGCCATGGAAGACGCCCGCGGACGCCGCATGCTCTGGACCGCCGCGGCTGCCCTGGCCTCGCTTCTGGTGCTCCAGATCATCACCGGCGCACCGCCCATCGGCGGCAGTGGGGGATCCGCACATGCCGGCATGGTCGGGCAGGCGGGTCAGCACACCATTCTCTCCGCTGATGCCAGCAACGAGGATGTGCTGCTCGTGCTCGATGGCCGCAATGAGGAACTGATGGTCTATCGCACCGATGCGACCAAGGGAATTCAGATCTACCAGCGACTGAGCCTGCCGCAGGTCTTCACCGATGCCAGAGCGCGTGGCAGCGGTCGCTGAGTTGCCGCAGCGGTCCTGAGCGATCCATATTTGAGTCAATTCCGGCGCGGGTCTGCCGTGCCTGCATGCGTACGCTTTGCCCATGCTTTCACCCATGCGCACGAGCACGATTGCCGGTTTGCTGATCACGCTTGCATCCTCAGTCGCGTTGGCGCAGGATGATGCGGCCAAGCCGGAGGCGGCGCCGTCGAGCCCGTGGGAGATTGAACTGCACGCGGGCATCTGGTACGCCGGACTCGCCGCGGACCTCAAGCTTCCGCGTCAGGGCGGCGGCTCCAATCCGGTGTCTGCTCAGACGCTCGACCTCAACTCCCCGCGCATCACGCCGTTCGGCGAGGTCAACCTGACCAAGGGCAACTGGCTCATCGAAGTACGTGGCTTCGGGTTCAGCGCCGATGGCGTCAGCACTCCCGCATCGGGCGGTTCGCTGGGTGATGTCGACCTGGGTGGCGGCGCACGGGTCGATACCTCCGTCGAAGTCAACTCCTTTGAACTTGAAGGCGGCTACAGGATCCTCTCCTACGAGGGAGGCCACACCGATTCGGGCGGCACCAAACTTCGTGTGGGACTCACCGCACTTCTTGGCGCCCGACTCCTCGATACGAGCACCTCCATCGCACTTCTTGATGCCGGAACCGGTGCCACCATCGATTCCGATGACGACCTGGCCATTCATCCTCTGGCAGGGTTCAAACTCAAGGCGGACTTTTACGAAGACTTCACCGTGCACTTTCAGATGAGCGCGGGTTGGCTCCCGGGTTCCACGGAATCGACGGGACTCGACATCATCGTGGGCGGTCAGTGGCGGCCGGTCGAGCATGTCGGCATCCAGATTGGATATCGGGCCCTGTTCTTTGAACTCATTTCGGGCGAAGATGGCAATGAATACGCCTGGGAGTCGGCTTCCCTGCAGGGTCTGTACGGCGGGATTACACTCAGCTTTTGATTCTGGTTCGGCGCACGGGTATGGTCTCTGCGGTCTTTCCCTTCCAAGGGGAGGCATCGCTCCGTGTGAAGATGGGTATTTGAGTGACTTTGGAGAATCGTCGGGTGGATGCGCGTGCAGGACGCGTACACTCTGAGCAAGGCTTGCGCCCCATGCAGCTGGGGACAAGACACGTCGGACTTCCCGGAAGTCCGACCGATCGTGGGACAGCTGCGGGTGCCGGGATGCAATCCGGTGCGGGTGCATCGGCATGCGCTCGCACGGGCTGTCCTCCTGGATGTGATGGAGTGACGTCGATGGCGACGGTGACGAAGCGAGAGATGATCGACAAGGTTGTGGAGCGCACGGGACTCAAAAGGTCCGATGTGCAGGATGTCCTGCACGAAGTGCTCGACCAGATCATCTCCGAGCTGCGCAAGGGCAATCGCCTCGAGTTCCGCGACTTCGGAGTCTTCGAGATCAAGGAGCGGGCCGCACGCATCGCTCAGAATCCCAAGACGCTCCAGAAGGTCTCCGTCCCCGCCAAGCGGGCCGTCAAGTTCAAGGTCGGTCGCCTCATGCGCGACAGCATCGAGAACCCGCGTCCCAGCAAGGACACCAAAGCCACCGGTTCCCCCGCGCCCTCCACCATCGCGGAACTCAAGCCCGCGGCGAAGCCCGAAGTTCGCAAGAAGTCGGCGACCAACGCCGACGGAACCACTTCGGCCTGAAGTTCATCACAGTCCGCCCTGAAGCACTCCGCGACCACGGTTCGCCGGAGTGTTGTCGTGCGCCCCGCGCGGGGCGTTCACCCATCAACAGCAGATCGGTCGCGGCGAGTCAGACTCCCGAACTGAGCGCAAAGTCGGAGCGGAATCGAGCATCAGTGGCGGTGCTGATCTTGACGCGAGTGATGGTCGCGTAGCGGTCAAATTCCTTGGCGGCGAAGTTGGTGTTGAAGGTTGCGCCGCCGACTCGAACGCTGCCGATCCGGGAACTCAGGCTCGCGAAGCGATCGTCCGTGTTGAAGAACTGGCCGTCGATGGGGTTGAGCGAACAGGCAATCAGCGAGTTGGTCGCGGCACCGCGTACATGCAGCGAGCCCAGCGAGCCGGCCGAGAAGATGTCCGCCGCGGTGCCAGTGCCGCCGATGGCCGCATCGCTGCCCAGATCGGTGCCCGCGAGAATCGCCGCGGAGTTCATGCTGCCGTTGATGGTCACCGAACCGATCGTCGGAGCGGAGATCGAGCCGCCCATCGAACCCGTGAGCGTGAAGGTGCCGATCGAAAGTGCGGAGTTGAGCGAGAAGCCGTCGGCGGACGACGCCGCGGCGAACGTTCCGACGGCCCCGCCGGCATCCCACGTGCCATTCACTTCACCCGCGATGCTCACCGACTTGGCACCTTCGAGCAGGCTGACGGTGGGCGTGAAGTTGCCGTTGACCTTGAGCGTGCCGATGCTGTCGGCAAGGATGGCATCGGTGCCGCTGTCCGTCGTCGTCCACGATGTGACGGTGAGCGCGCCGATCGGGCCGTCCGAGTCAAGGCTGGTGTTCACCACCTCGCCGATCGTCCCGGATGTGGACTGCCCGCCGTTGATCGTCCAGGTTGAACCAGTGATGGAGGCCAGTGAGATGCGACGAAGATCGCCGCTGACCGTGAGATTGCCGTTGAGCGCAATGCTCGGTGCCCGCAGTTCCTGCAGTGTTCCGTTGACGGTGATCGATGAGAGCGTTGCCGTGGCGAACTTGTTGGTCGGCTTGATCCACAGTGATGAGGCGCTCGTCGTGCCATTCAACGTCACGCTCGTGTTGCCGTTGGCGAACGTGACCGTTCCGGTGCCCGGCCCATTGATCTCGAACTTCATCTGCTGCACGTTGGAGGTGAAGATCGTGATGGTGCGGCGCTGGTTGCGGCGTTCATCGCCGCCGAAGTTGTAGGCCACCGGCACCGTCCCGGTGGTGAAGACGTTGTTGTTGTTCGTATTGCCGTCGGAGCTTCCGTCGGTGTAGAAGAGCTGCACGCGGACGTGATAGTTCCCCGGCGGGAGCGCAGGGTTGGAAGCGAGGCCCACCGGGTCATAGGGCGTCGGTGCCGTCAGATCGGGCGTGAAGGTCCTGCCCTTGGGAACCCAGTTGTTGCTGAAGTTCTTCTGGAAGTAGACGTAGTCGTTGCCCACCGTCGTGTCCGACGAGAGGGACACGATCATCCGGAAGGGCGCCTTGACGACCCGGTCTCCGATGTTGGTGATCGTCACCGGGATCTTGATGAGGTCGTTCTGCTGCAACGAATTGAAGACCACCGTGGGCGTGCCGACGGTGACGGCCAGATCGCCGACGAGCTGCTCTCGGGATTCGAGCGATTCCATCGCCGCGGGAATTCCAAGACGCTCACCGCAGACAAGCCGACCCAACCGCTCGATCAAGTGGTGCAACACAGCAATGCTCCGGAGGATGAACACGACGACTCTGTGGGCTTTATCGGATTCAACAGGCCCAGACATTCGTTCAGGGACTGTACGCATACGCTCCGCCGCGGTTCTTTTCCGCGACGAGCCAGCCCCATCCACCGCTCAGGCGGGTCGATGATCGGAACTTGTTCGGAGTGAACCTGCCACCCGTGCAACTGTCCGTGCGTCTCCCCTGTAGATTCGGAGCGATCATGCAGCGACCACTGGGCTACATCCTGATGCTTCTGGGCGGAGCCATCCTGATCACCGGGATCGGGCTCAGCTTCGGGTCTCTCGCCGGCCTGTACAACCAGACCGTTGCCAATCCACTCGAAGGCGGTGAGATGGATTCAGACAAGGTGGCCTCGCAGATGCTCAAGGGCGTGGCGGTGGGTGCCTTTGGCATCCCGCCCTTTCTCGTGGGGTTCGTCCTGGTGCGCCGGGCCAACGTGCGCCTGCGCCGCAGCCAGAGTCTGCGCCGGAACTGGTAGGGTGAACGTTAAGGCCGCGGCATCAGTGCGCGGGTGACACGAGAAAAGCCGCGGCGAAGTTCGCCGCGGCCTTGGGTTGAACCGTCATCCACCGAGCGTTTCACCTCAGACGATGCCGACTTCGCCGCTCGAATCAAGCCACAGGAAGCGAGAGTCGCTCGCGGTCCGCACCGTGGCATTGCCGATCTTGGCGACAGTGGGCAGCGTCGTCGCGGCGATGATCAGATCGCTGGCGCTTCCACCGATGGCGATCTTGGTGATCAATCCCGCTCCGGCGTTGAGGTCATCCTCATCGAGCACGATGCCGTTGACGGGATTGACGCCGCAGGCAAACCGACCCTGGGCAATGTCCCCCTTCACGGTGATGGAGCCGATGGATCCTGCGCCCCAGGTGATCACCGCGCCGTTGCCATCGGCCAGCGCACCCAGCGCCGTCGCATCGAAGGTCGAACCGGTCGCCACTTCCATGCTGGTGATCGTGCCCACATCGAGCTTGGTGATCGAGCGTGCCCAGATCGAGGCGTCGATCGCCAGCGTGGTGGCCACCGCCGCGATTGACCCGCTGGTGACCAGCATGCCCGAGTCGATGCTCGCGGCGATGAACGTGCCCATGTTGCCAACCACGGCCATCTGACCGCCGAACGCGCCGCCGATCTTCATCGAAGCGACCGACACGGCCGGCGCATTCACGCCGGTGATCGATGTGATGGCGCTGAACTCGCCGCGTGTGGTGAACTTGCCGATCCACGGCGCGGTGAGCGTCGAGAGCTCGGTGATCTCAAGCTCAGTGTTCTCGTCATCGGTGAGCCACTGCCACGCCGTGAAATCCATCGTGGCAAGCGGAGTGGCCGTATTCAGGCGGAGGTTGGCGATCGACCCGGCCTTGAACTTCATCGCGGCACCCGTGCCCGCGATGGTCATGTCAAAGTCGGTCAGATCGCCGGCAGTGAAGTCGGACACCGAACCGCCCACGATCATCGACCCGGTGAAGTTCACGCCCCGGGCCATGAAGGTCCTGAGCGACCCGGCGATGTTCAGGTCATTGTCAAGGTTCGCGATCCGGTCGCCGCCCTTGAGGGCCATCGTGAAGATCGATGCCCCGGTGGTGCCGATCAGATCAAGACCCGCACGCTCATCGACGAACTCGGCCGGCCGGAACTCTCCGTACCCGGGTCCCTTGATCGAGTAGGTGATGATCGTGCCGTCGTCATCAGTGGTCGAGAGCGTCACGTTCTGACGGTTGCCATAGCTGCCGAAGAGATACTTGAGGTCAAAGCCACCGGCCACCATCGAGGTGTCGTTCTCCGTGCTTCCCGAGTTGGCCGAAGCCGAGATCGACGCGCCGTAGTCAAAGGTGCCAGGCACCGCCGCGTCGGTCACCGTCCACTTGGCCGTGAGCACCGCCGTCTGCCCCGGCTTGAGCTTGAGATTCTTCGTGACGCTCACCACCGTGCCCAGAGGATCGTCCGCCGAAGTGCTGGGCGCGATGAAGTTCACCGTGACCGGTCCGGACATCGCCACATCACCCTGATTCGAAACCGTCGCGGCAAACGTCAGTTTGTCGCCCGGAACCACGAAGGCCGGCACGTTGTCCACCATCGCAATCGCAAGGTCAGCAGCGAGCATCGCCCGCTGATCAAGCGCTTCGAACTGTGTGGGGGCATTGCCGGAACTGGTGAGCAGACGATGGAGGAAGGTGCGCATGCACCTCCTGCATCGACCCGTTCGGGGGATCAGTCGCGTCCTGAAGCATCGACTTCACCCAGGTTGGGGGGATGTACACCACCTGCGCCGCGCATGATGTCAGCACGATTCCGATAAGCGAGGTTCACCGCCGCCGCCGCGCCGCCAGCAAGCCCAATCCCGCCGCACACGCCATCGGCACACCCACACCCGGCACCGCGCCGCGCACGGTCAGCGAGGCCGCCCGCGAGTACGCCGCGACATACGTCACCGCCGCCGCGGACTGATTGGTGCCTGTGAACCAGCCCGCGCACGCCTGCGAGGTTCCGAACTTCGAGACGCCGCCCAGCGGCAGCGCAATGCTCATGTTCCGTTCCGTGAGCGATGGATCCACCACCATGCCGAACTTGAAGAGCACGATGTCAGTGTTGAGCGTGCTCCGCAATCCATCGAAGGCACTCTCCGATGGCGGTTGCGAACAGACAATCCCGCCCGCACCATTCGTGTTGTTGAAGGCGAACGTGCCGCTGGTCGGCCCCGCCCCGATCGGATTGGTCGTTCGCGCCTGCGCAATGCGCATCTGGCGGTCACCATTCACCGAGCTCACATGCGTCGTCAGCGATGTATCAAATCCGCCCGGCGAGACCCCCAGCGCATTGGCTGCGAATGGATAGATCCGGCCGTACCCCTCCTGCCCCGTCTGCGGCTTGTCAAAAGCCACCATCCCGCCAGCCTGGTTGCCGGTGGTGAGGAACGGCAGCACTCGATCCTCAACACCCCACCAGTTCGTGATCACCGGCTGGAAGTTCACCCACGCCAGGCCATTCACGCTGCCACGCCCCTCATACGACGCCACCACGCGCACCCGCAACTCCGATCCAGGCGTCACCTGCAGTGATTGCGACCAGTGCAGGTCATCGGTCGACAACTCCACCCGCAGTGCGGTATAGGCATTGGCACCGCTTGCAGTCCCTGCCCAGCTCGCAACCGTCAGTGCGACAGCACCGAGGATGGCCCGGGATGTGTGGTGGATTTGACGATGCATGCAGAGACCCATATGGTACATCATGCCGCGGCACTTGCACCCCGCGCCACCGGTTTGTGCGTCGTTGAGACACAGTTTCGATTGCGCAGACACCGAGCGGGGAGGTTATCGCACCCCGGGGATTGGATGAGGGGAGAGTTGTGCGGGATTTGGAATGATTCCGGATGAGAAAGCAGGGGTTTACGGTTGCATGCAACCTGCTGGTGCTACACAATCGTATCGGAGGGATGTACGCTTCTCGTACGCCCGCGCGATCGTTGTCTTGACGCGTTCCGGGCTGTTGTTCATGAATCGGAGCGGGGAGAGTGTGTTTTGCCGCCGCGTTCGTCGGGTGCCAGCCTGACGAGCAAACGGGGCGCAGTTGGGAGTCAGATCCGTGAAGAGTGCGCATGATGACCGCGTTGAGGTTGCTCCCTCACCAGTGACAAGTCGCCGCGGACTTGCACGCTTCGCCGAAATCGGCTGGGTGGTCGGCCTCGCTGCGGCAGGGGTAGGACTTGCGGTCGCCCTGGGCACCGTTCCCACCACCCGCAACGACTTCTTCATCCCCGGCACCAGGATCAACAAGCTCCAGCAGCGCATCCAGAGCGTCAACAGCTGCGCCGCATGCCACGGCGGGTACAACGAAGCTCATGAACCCCTCGCTGCGTGGGCCGGCAGCATGATGGGCCAATCGGCGCGCGATCCGATCTTCCACGCCTGCCTCGCCATCGCCAACCAGGACGCGGCGTTCGCCGGCGACCTGTGCCTGCGTTGCCATGTTCCTGGAGGCTGGCTTGCGGGCCGCGTGGCCAATGACCCTTCGGGCGGCCAGCTCACCTCGCTCGACATGGAAGGCGTGAACTGCAACTTCTGCCACCGCATGGTGGATCCTGAGTATCACCCCGGTCAGAGCCCGGTTGAAGACGAAGAGATTCTCGCAGCCATCAATCCGCCCGCGACGTCGCCCCACAGCGGCTCGTTCGTCATGGATCCGCTCGATCGTCGCCGCGGTCCATTCGACATCAGCTACCTCAACCCGCACCCCTGGCTCCAGTCCCCCTTCCACACCTCCTCACGCATGTGCGCCACCTGCCACGATGTGAGCAACCCGGTGTACGAGAAGATGCCCGACGGCACCTACGGGCTGACCGCGCTGGATACGCCGGCGCCCAATGACAACAAGTACACGCAGTTCCCGCTCGAACGCACCTACAGCGAATGGGCCAACAGCCTCTTCGCCGCAGGCCCGGTGAACCTCGAAGGTCGCTTCGGCGGCAACAACGTCGCCGTGAGCTCCTGCCAGGATTGCCACATGCCCACGACCACGGGCACCGGCTGCAATCCCGAGATCGGTCCGATCGTGCGCGACAACCTGCCGCGCCACTTCTTCAACGGTGCCAACACCTGGGTGCTCCGTTCGGTGCGGGCGCTGTACGACGACGCCGAAACCTACCTCTCTGATTCGATCGTGAACGATTCGATCGCCCGTGCCCACGACATGCTCCGGCGCGCCAGCGACCTGGAAGTCTCGCAGGTCGGCACGCTGCTCAATGCCCGCATCATCAACTTCAGCGGCCACAAGCTCCCCACCGGATATGTTGAAGGTCGGCGCATGTGGATCAACGTGAAGTACTTCGATGCCGCCAATAGCCTCATCGCCGAACGCGGCCACTACGACACGGTCACCGCGGACCTCACCGACAACGACACCAAGGTCTACGAGGCCATTCAGGGGCTGGACGCCACCATCGCCGCGGCGACCGGCAAGCCCCAGGGCCCCGGCTTCCACTTCGCCATCAACAACATGTACTTCAAGGACAACCGAATCCCGCCCATGGGATTCAGCAACGTCGCCTTCGACGCGGTGCAGGCTGCTCCAGTGAACTACACCTACGCCGATGGTCAGTACTGGGACGACACGACCTACGAGATCCCCGCCGGTGCCACCCGTGCCGAGGTCCGCGTCTTCCACCAGACCACGATGAAGGAATACATCGAGTTCCTCCGTGACGAGAACGTCACCAACAACGCAGGCCAGATCGCCTACGACCAGTGGGTGCTCCACGGCAAGAGCCAGCCCGCGGAGATGGACTTTGTCAGCTACGACATCTACAGCTGCCTGGCCGATGTGAACGTCGACGGCGGCGTCGACGGCGCAGACGTCGAATCCTTCTTCGCCTTCTGGGAAGCCGCCAATCCCGCCGCGGACCTCAACGGCGATGGCGGTGTCGACGGCGCAGACGTCGAATCCTTCTTTACCTTGTGGGAAGCCGGCTGCTGATCCAAGACCACCGGCAGTTCCACCGGGTCAAACCTCACCACCCCAATCCAACCCAAACGCCGTCCCGAAGCCGGGGCGGCGTTGTTCTTTCAAGTCTGCACGCATCCGCGGCACGGGGAATCAGCAATCCACCGACTACCATGTCCGCCGACGGGTTCGAGGACCTTGAACGCACTCGCTCGCTGGACAGCCCGCTGACGCATGACCAGTTCGTTGCCAACCCCGCCTCCGCCGCGGCTCTCACCCGAATCAGCCTGGCTTGGCCACCTCTATCAGGAACTGCATTCGATCGCCGAGCGGTGCTTCCGCGCCGAGCGAACCTCGCACACCCTCCAGCCCACGGCGCTGGTCCACGAGGCGATGCTCCGGTTGTCCGGGTACACGGCAAAGCCTGAAGAGCCCGCACCCAAGGACGAGAATCTCCTCGCCCTTGCAGCGGTGGTGATGCGCCGCGTCCTGGTCGATCATGCACGCCGGCGACGCGTGCGAGACCCGCACCGCGAACGAACGCTCCTCCCCCTGCCATCGGCGGGTCTGGCCGATTCGCGTTCGCACATCGACATCATGGTCTTTGATGAGATGCTCAGCCGCTTCGAACGCGTCGATGCCCGCGCTTCACGCGTCATCGAGCTTCGCTTCTTCGGTGGTCTCACGATCACTCAAGTCGCGGCGCTCATGAATCAGAGCGTCTCGACCGTCGAATCAGACAGTCGTTTCGCGCTCGCGTGGATGCGACGCGATCTGGCACCCGAGGACATCACGTACCAGGGGGAGTGAGCCAGAGGCCATGTCGCGGCGAAACCCCAAGTCCATCTTCCTGCTCGCGGCGGATCTGCCGCGGCATGAGCAGCTGCTCCTGCTGGATGAGCACTGCGGCGATGATCGCGGCTTGCGGGCCGAAGTTGAATCACTGCTGCGGCACGATCCCGGTGCCGATGCGCTCACCCAACTCGCATCGATTCCCGCTTCGGTGCAGCCACAGACCATCATCGGCCCCTACACCATTCAGCGACTCATCGCCGAAGGCGGATCAGCCTCCGTCTACGAAGCAACACAGGCAAGCCCGCACCGCTCCGTGGCCCTCAAGGTGCTCCGCCGCAGCATCAATGCCCATGCGTGGAGGCGACGGTTTGAACGCGAGGCCGAGATTCTGGCTCGGCTCGATCACCCCGGCATTGCCCACTTCTACCTGCTGGGGTCAACGCCGCCGCCCGAGTCGCACGTCTACATTGCCATGGAACTGGTCGATGGTGAACCCATCACGACCTACTGCGAACGCGCCGGGCTCACGGTGCAGCAGCGCGTGGAACTGCTCATCCAGGCCTGCGACGCGGCGGAGTATGGCCATCGCCGCGGCATCACGCATCGAGACCTCAAGCCCGGCAACATGCTCGTCTCAAGTGATGGCACCGACGCGACGCCGCGGGTGAGGATCATCGATTTCGGCATTGCCCGCCTCGACGACTCGCAGACTGCCGTGACCACCGATGGCATGCTCTTTGGCACTCCAGCCTACATGAGTCCCGAGCAGGCCCGCTCCGACGCTGGAGCGGTGGATGCGAGAACCGATGTCTACGCCCTGGGTGTCATCCTTTATGAGCTCTGCGTCGGCAGAACGCCCTTCGGGCACGAGCCGCTGGTGCCGGTGGAGTTGCTCCGGCGCATCAGCGAACAGCAGCCCACGCGCCTTGGCCTCATTGATCCCACGCTGCGAGGGGATCTGGAGATCATCGCGGGTAAGGCACTGGCGCGCGATGCGGCACAGCGCTATCAGACGGCGGGCGAACTCGCGGCGGACTTGCGGCGGTATCTGGAACACCGCCCGATTCTGGCACGCAGGCCAAGTGCCGCGTATCTGATGCAGTCGTTCGTGCGGCGCAATCGCGGCATCAGTGCGCTGCTTGCCCTGTCCGGCCTGTTGTTGATCGGCGGTGGGGCGGCGAGTGTGCGATTGTTCATCGAGACTCGCGGCAAGGCCGCTCAGGCAACGCGAGAAACCCAGTTCTGGCAGGGCCTGCTCGAATCGATGTGGCGCGTGCCCGGCTCGCACGAACTGCGGCGTGAGATTCTCTCTTCGGCGATTCCGCAGCTGGCTGCCAGGGTTGCTTCGGCCCCGCGCGATGTACCTTTGCAGCTTGCCTTGGTTCGGGCACGCACTGCATTGAGCGAAGTGGAGTTTGAACAGCGGCTTTACGAGGCCTGCCGCCGCCAACGTGAGCTCGCGCTCGCCGCGGCACAATCCGCCCGCGAGCTTGATCCTTCCAGCATCGACGCGGCACGCGAACTGGCCCGGGCACACGTGCTGCTGGGTGATGTCGACAAGCAGGTGGGTGCCGATGGCCCGATGTTCGAACGCTACCGCCTTGCGCTGGGCATGCATGAACGGCTGGTCGAGGACCACCCGAATGATGAAGGGGCGGCCGACGATCTTTACTGGAGCTGTCAGCGACTGGCGGATCAGTACCGCAGAGTTGGTGATCAGCTGCTTTGCGAGGAGTTCTTCGTCAGGCAGGTGAAGGTGGCGCGCGAGAATCATGCACGTTGGCCCGACTCGCGGCGGACGATGCACTCGCTCGTGGCGGCCCTGATGGAGGATGCACTCTACCGGCAGATTCCTAATGACCCCGATCACCCGCAGATTGCTGAGGCGATTGGGCTGGCTCAGCGGCTTGCCCATCTGCCGGAGGCGGCTAAGCACGAGGTGGGCGGGTACATTGCGATGGCGTCCACCGCCGCGGTGGTGGCGGTCAATGCCGGGAGGTTGGAGCAAGCCGCTGCGTTGCTCGCGGACTGTGAGAGCTTGGGCTTCACAGGCCTGGCGCCCGGGAATGAGCCGCGGGTGGATGAGGCGTGCGTACACCTGTTCGGAGCCAAGTCGGTGCTGGCGCGAGCTCGGGGCGATCTTCCGGGTGCGATCGCGGTGCTGCGTCAGAGCCTTCCGTACGCACAGGCGATGGATGCGGGGGCGGCGCCGCGGGCGCCGGACCGTCGGCCGCTCGCGGTGTATGTGGAGGAGCAGATTCGGGAGCTGGAAGGGATGCTGGCTGGAGCCGCGGCGGGGGATGTGAAGTAAATCTGGAATTGTGTCAAGGGTTCAACCTGCCGCGTGCGCCTCAGGGGTGTGGTGGCTTGCGGTCGCATTGGTGCGCCGCGGCCGCGCAGCGTGGGAGAGCCGCGGCACAACTCGTGCCCGGGCACCGGTGCGATTGACTTCAGGAGCGATCAATGAACCTTATCGAATCGTTGAGTGGGCGCGTGCATCTGGCGGCTGTCGCGGCATCGATGTTCTGCTGCATCGCAGCGGGGCAGATCACGATTCCCGCCGCGAATCTGGGGACGGATGGATCGCTCAACCCTTTCCAGAACCGGACGATCACGCTGGGCTCAGCGGTGACGGGGCAATGGGACCAAGCCGGAACCGGGTTCGGCGTCTACGACGCTGAGAAGTGGGCGGTGGTGTACAAGTACAATTCGGTGACGATTCCCGCGGGCGTGACGGTGACGTTTGCGAATCATGCTTCTGGTGCGCCGGTGGTGTGGCTAGTCAGTGGCGATGTGACGATCAGTGGGACGATCAATCTCAATGGCGCAAGCGGCGCTCAAGATACGGTCGGATATGCAAGTGGTGGACCGGGAGGGTTCCGAGGCGGTCACGGGCCGCAGCCTACTTCGGGAGGCTTTGGGCCAGGCGGGGGGGCAGGAAGTGGTGGCAACGGTTTGGGAGGCGGATACGGAACGTTTGGCGGAGGGCCATCTGGTGGAATCGGTGGATTCGTCTATGGAAATGCCCAAGTCGTCCCTCTAATCGGTGGATCTGGCGGCGGCGGGGCAAGGGGCTACAGCACATGGAGCGGCGGCGGGGGAGGTGGAGCAATTCTGATCATTGCAGGAGGCACGATCACTCTGAACGGCACCATTGCCGCGAACGGAGGAAACGGGCCATTTGGCAATAACGTTCCCGGACTCCTCGGTGCTGGCGGCGGCAGCGGAGGCGCTGTGCGGCTCGTTGCAAACACGATCAACGGCTCTGCAACTGGCAGCATCTCGTGCCTCGGCGGAAACGGTGTCTATCCGGGTGGGTATGGTCGAATCCGGACGGAATCAAACCTCGACACACTTCCCAACGACGGCATCCCATCGCGAAGCCGGAGTACTGTTGGTGCTACCGCCAAGATCTGGCCTGATTCTACGCAACCGAAGATTGTAGCTGTTTCGCTGGGCGACAAACCCGTTCCCGCCGATTCGCGCGGGCGAATCATCTTTGGTGAGACGGACGTTGAACTGAACTCGGCGACGCCAGCCGTGCTCACTATCCAGGCACAAAACGTTCCATTGAACGCAACGGTAGAAGTAAGAATTGTCTCTGTCACGTCGGGGCAGGGCGAGGCGCTGCACGCTGCGTCATTCCAGAGTGGAAACTTCGCCAGTTCAACGTGGCGTGCGACGCTGCCTGTGACCAACGGAGTGTCGTCCTTCACCGTCAGTGTTATCATGCCTTGATCGCAAGCAGTCCGACCCAATTCGACAACAACGGAGATCGGCCATGCGATGCACACAACTCCAAATCTGCGCCGCCACGGCAACTATTTCGCTGCTCGCCGCCGCCGCCGCTGCGCAGCCGGATGTTCCAGCAGTCACAAGACCCATCACAGTGATGGTGGGCGATGCTCGGGCGGAGCTCATTACGACACCTGTGACCTACTTTGGCGGATCCAAGCAAGGCGATTTCGTCACGCGCATCGGTACGTTGTTCGCGAGCATGTCGCAAGGTGATGCCTATTCCCGTGCAGTCTCCGTTGAACGCGGCAGCTGCACCGACCCGCTTCTTGCTCCGGTCATCACGTTGCAGCCATCAACCACCGGGATCTGTGCGATTGCTACTGGTGGCGATCTGTCCATTGAGTCGACCGGTACCGGGCGCATCACGTACCTCTGGGAGATTGAAGCAGAACCCGGGCTGTGGTTTCCGCTTCATCAGGCTCCCTTGGAACTTGCGTGTGGCGGGTCGGCCCGACTGGCGGATGCATCCACCCATCGCATCGTGGTGATTCCGTGCAATGAACAAGCCGCGTATCGAGTCCGATGCACCGTTGCGAACTCATGCGGAGGCGTCACCAGCAGCCCAGTGAGTTTGCGGATGGCGGTGGATGATGCGTGGGCTTGGCGAGCATTGCCGACCGGCCCCTCACCACGCCTCTTCGCCGCCGTAGCGAAGGACTCCCACCGAGGCCGGGTCGTCGTCCACGGTGGAACGCTTGCGCCCGGCATCAGTGACAATCAGACATGGCAGTTTGATGGAGCCAGTTGGACGCCACTTGCAACCGGTGGCCCCGGAGATGTGCACGCGGCGGGAATGGCAGATTTAGGCGATGGCCGCGTTCTGCTCTTCGGCGGTTACTCGTTCTCGGCTGGTTCGTTCAGCGGAGCCACGTGGGTGTGGAATGGCAGTGCGTGGTCGCCGGTTGCCGGGCCCGGACCCAGCCCTCGCTATCTCGTAGCCATGGCGTTTGACCCGATTCGCCGACGAGCGGTGATGTTTGGCGGCACGAACAGCCCCGTCGCGGATCTCGACGATACGTGGGAGTTCAACCCCACAACCAACCAGTGGACTCAGATCGCGGTCGCGGGGCCATCGCCACGAAGCGGTTGTCAGCTCGCACACGACCCCTTGACGGGTCACATGGTCCTCTTCGCCGGGTCGGGGCGCGATGGGTCGATCAATGCCGATGGTACCTGGCTCTACAACGGCACTCAATGGCGCAGGGCGGCGCAGCACAACAGCGTCGAGCCGCTCTCGCGTGCCAACTACGCATTCAGCACCGACACCGGTCGCCAGCGCCTTGTGCTGCACGGTGGCCGCGGCCGGCACCCCGTTCCGATCATGACGAACTTCGGCGATGCGTGGGAATGGGATGGCATTCAGGAACAATGGACACAGGTTCCCGCCAGCCCCTCCGCTCCGCCGGTCCTGTACGGTTGCAGTGGTGTTGAGTCGCCGACGGGCGATCCGCTCGTGCTCTTTGGCTCCTCGCCACCGATCGTCAATGGTGCTTATGCATTCAGCGGTCCCGGTCGTGCGACGATCGTCCGCCAACCCGCCATCGAACCCGCGGAAGGAGCTGCGCTCCTGCACCTTGGCGTGCTGGGTTCGGGCATCGTCACCTACCAGTGGTTCCGCGACGGAGCACCTCTGAACTTCGAAGCGTATCCAACCTCACGCCGTGCCACACTTCGGATCGAAGCGCCGAGCCCGGCCGATGTGGGCACGTATCACTGCGTCGTGAGCGATGCATGCGGCGAGGTCGAGAGCGTCGGCATCTACTTCGATGTCGCGCCGCCCTGCTTCGCCGACTTCAATCAGGACGGCGGCATCGATGGCAACGACATCGACGCCTTCTTCATCGCCTGGGAATCCGGCGATTCCCCGGCGGATGTTAATCAGGATGGCGGCGTGGACGGCTCGGACGTCTCCGTCTTCTTCGCGGCATGGGAGAATGGCGGGTGCTGAAAAGTGATCGCATGCATCGACCACCGGAACCATCGGTGTTTCACAAGCGTTGAGAAGCTGATCCCGACCTCATGGCGTCCCAATGCCGGCTCGATCGCGAATCAAGAAACTCTGACTGCTGCGCGTACCAGAAGTATGTGCCAAGTACCGCAGGCCACATGCCGCGGCGTTAAGTTGTGCGTTCCTGACATGCTTCGTGCGCCGTGATCACGGTGATGCCTGCACGGCATCTTCGCCACAGCGCTTCAGAGGCGAGCAGCCAGGCTCTCAGCAATGCGGCCGAAGATGTCCCAGCGACCAGCCTCGGGCTCGGGGCGAACGTCGATCGCGGTGAGCCACGTGTCGGTGAAAGGCACGTACCCGAGCTCTCGCAGTCCGGCCTCGATGCCCGGCATGTGCATCGCCCCATAGAGCACGCCGATGGAAGCGGGAACTCCCGTGCCATCGGGTTGGGGTCCATCTCCGGCTCCCGCGGGCATGGGCAGATCCCCGATCCACCTCCGCAGCGTCTCTACGACAAGCTGATTGCGGAACTCCAAGATTGTTCCCGGCGATGCGGCACACGCAATCGAATCATCCTTTGACGCGGCATCGAGTGCTTCGCACAGCAACAGCCGGGCGGCACGCTTCAGGCCCGGGCTCCAACTGATTGCCAGGCAGACAGCGGAGATGGCCCGGTGCAAAGCGGCCATGCCGATGTCGGACTCGATGTCGCCGCTCATGAGCTTCCTGTGGCGGGCAAAGGAACTCTCCGCAACTGCGTGCGACTGCGAATCGGCCTGCGTGGCCTCGGCCCGAGCGGCGTACGCGGGGAACGAAATCTCTGTAGCGGCGTATGGCTGCGAATTGGTCTGCGTGCCCTCGGCCCGAGCGGCGTGCGCGGGGAAGGAAATCTCCGTAACGGCATACGGCTGCGAATTGGCCTGCGTGACCTCGGCCTGAGCGGCGTGCGCGGCGAGTTCCTCGATTGTGCGATCACAGTGCACCCAGTGTGGCCGGCAGATGTCGATATGATGGCTCTGGGGAACGAGTCCGAGTGCTGGCGCGAAACGCTCGAAAAGCGGAACAGCCCTGATCTCCGAATCTGAGAGAGGTACCTCATCAGAGAAATGGATGTCCGCGGCGTGGCCCTCGCCGTCGGGCCGACCATCCGAACCGAGACTGGTGAGCTCGAAGTTACTCCCCTGGTTCACATACAGATGGTCTCGCCCCCAGCCATCCACGGCCGTCCACATCGCGATGCTCGACGACCCGCGAGGCAGCGAGGCGATCAACTCCGAGAGCGTGGCTGGATACCGGCTGTGGACGCGGCGGAATCGCTCGAGCCGGACCGCGAGCCAATACTGGTTCTGTCGCGTGATCGCCGCACGCTGCTCGGGCGTGTAGCAAGTCGCCTGTCGCGTTGCATCGGGATCAAAGGGCAGAAACTGTCTGGCTTTCTTCACCAACTCAAAGAGCACAAGCGACTGAGCATCGAGCAGGCATTGCACCGCCGCGTAGTACTCAGGGCGACCGACGTGGATCACACCAGCGAGCGTAATGGCAGGCCAACGCCCCGCTGGATGTCGCAATTCGCGGACAAGCGTCTGTACCTGCCTGCCATCGCCGTCGCGAATGGTTCTGCCGTAGGCGAACGCGTCGACCACGGGCTCGGATGACCCGGAAGCAGGCGGCGAGTTCTGGTCAGGCGTGCTCAAAACGAACCTCCAAGGATACGAAACACCTAACCCAATCCAACATTGGGGCGAATGGCGATGCGGCGATCGTCATCAAGGCCAGCCACGATTCATCGCCCTGCGACCAGCTCTTCGACCCCAGTGTAGAGAACAACCAGCAACGAAGCGATTGGATGAGCTGGGCCTTGGTCAGTGTGCCCGCGGCATCGGGGCGCGGCCTTCAACGTGCGCCCAAGCCACACGGACGATCGTCCGTTCCGCAGGGCACCGGGCTCCCGGCCTATCGAGCCTCGCCTGTTCGTCAACGCGTGCTTGCGATGCCCCAGTACCGAAGGCACCTCGTTCAGAAGCCGCCAGCAAGCGAGTGCTTCGCTCGCGAAGCTGCCGGGAGGGTGGTTGCGGGAGTGAGGGCCCTTCAAGGGGCCGCGTTGGTGACGACACGCACGAACCAACCGCCCTCCTTCAGAGGGCTGGTTACAAGGCGCTCGCAACCAGGGGCCGCGCGGCTCAGAGCAGCCGCTTGCCCCTGGCTACTCAACTCGGTGCCTTCAGCACCGGCAAGCGCCGCAGTTGGTCAGTCATACCACGGCTTGATCCCCGCCGCGGCGGGCCCATCAAACGACGCACTCGATCAGAGCCGCAGAAAGTTGTTCGCATTCGCCGCGGCATTTCCGCGCAGCTGCTCATCATCCGCGGCACCCGTCTGGTCATTCTCATTCACAAACAAATTGTCAGGCCGCACCTGCTTCTCACGCGGCAGCCCACTGAACGTCCACGGCAGTTCCGCCGGATCCGCCTGCGTCTCAAAGACCACGTGCCCGTCGGCATACGCGATATTGCCCTCCCATGTGCGGCGGCCGCCGTGGATGAGCAGGGTGTTGGAGTTGATGCCCTTGCGCCCGGTTGCCCGCTCCTGCGCTGCATCCAGAAGTGCCCACGGTTCGCCGCGGCCACCTTCATAGCTGGGCCCGCGATTGCCAACCAACGCCTGAGTCGCCGATGCATCCGTCTTCAGCGAAGCGCGTCTCGCTCCAAAAGGTGGCGTGAAGGCATACGAGCAGTGACCCAACGTGCCGCCGGGAACATCATGCGGTGTCGCGGCGAACTTCTCAATGGGGCCGCACACGGGCGAGTTGTGCTTCCCTGACTCATCGCATTCAAACATGCGGATGGCAGTGCTCGCCTCTGCCGGGCTGACCAGCACATCCGTCGTAACGAACCCATTTCCCACCAGAAAACGAAGCAACGCCGCGGGCGTGTCAGCATTTGCTCCCGTCGCCGTACCCAGAACGCTTGGGTAGGGGATCATGCCTTGCTGAGTCCCCGCGGCGGTTTGCATCGCTTGCCAGACACACATGATCTGCGATGAATCCTTCATCTGGCTTGCCCCACGTGCCCAATGGCCACGCCGACTGAACACCACCGTTAGGACCGCAAGCACCACCAACCCCAACCCCAGCACCACCGCCATCTCACGAATCGTGGTCCCCGCCCGACACGGGGTCTGCCATCGACGCTTGGACTGGGCTGAGGGCATCGGCTCGCTCCCTTGGGAGTTGGGCTTTCTGGGCCGCCGCGGCGTGGCAACTGCCAGATTCACCCCTTGATACAGCGAAACATCTGGTCGGGGTTCATGCACGAATCGAGTTTGCTCCGATGCACACCCCGCCGCGGCATTCTCCCGCGGCTCAATCGGCCCCTGTTCGTAGGATTCGCCCCCCCTTCATACCTCTTCACCCCCCAGCCTCCCGCCCCCCGCCAAGTCCCGAAGAAACACCCCCCCAGCCCGCGGCGTACAACTCTCGTTGCGTACTCAGTCGTGCGGAATGTGTTCGGATTGCCTGTTGGCCTCTGCTGCAAAGTGTCCACCCCATGAATGCCCCGCACTCCATTCAGAGCCCATCACACGCCGCGGCGGTCGCCCGCGTGCGAGCCTTCACCCTCATCGAACTGCTGGTGGTGATCTCGGTGATTGCACTCCTGCTCGGCCTCCTGTTGCCGACGCTGGGCAAGACGCGCGAGAATACTCGCCGCGTGAAGTGCCAGGTGAACATGCGCAGCATCGGGCAGGGCCTGCAGATGTACATGGACACCGAGTCGCGCGGGCAGCAGCTCCTGCCCAAGGTCCGGCCCATCAACGAAGGTGGCAACGACAACGATCCGACGCTTCTTGACATCATGGCCAAGTACCTGGGCGCCCCAGTGCCCTTCCGCCCCACCGAAGGGGCCGACTGGGTGGTGAGCGAGCCCTTCCGCTGCCCTTCGGATAACGGCGGGTATGGCGATGAGCCGCGGCCCACGTGGGCTCAGATCGGCTGGAGCTATCGCTACCTTGCTGGCGAGTTCATGTTCGCGGCAGAAGCCGCGACCATCCGCAACCCGCAGTTCGGAGTGAGCAAGGCCTACGAGAAGTGGGGCAATCGCTCCTACATCATGGTCGATTACGAAGACTGGCACCACCCGCGCTGGAAGGACATCTCGCGTGATGTCGACATGGGTGAGTCCCAGAAGTGGAACCGAAACGGCCTTTTCTACGGTGATTGGCACGTCGATAAGGCCGAATACGTGCCCGAAGCGCAGGCACGCGACTTCTTCGGCGATATCCTTCAGTTCGGCGGAGGTCTTGGCGGGTAAGCCGCACAGCAGAGGTTGAATCAGCCATGTCGATGCACTCGTCACCCGCCAGCAATCAACTCCCCAGCCTCATCGATGAGGTCACCGCGCCGCCGCCGGCACCCACTCGCAAGCCGCGGTTTGCGATGCCGAAGTTCACATGGGTTCGTCGCCTTGGCGACAAGCCCAAGGCCTGGTGGCGTTCGCGCATGGACGATCCGCAGAAGCGCCCGACGATGGTGCGCAACCTCCGCATCGCCGCGGCGGTGGGCGTGATCGGCGCGGGCATCGGCATCTACTTTGCCGTCCGTCCCGTTCCTCAGCCCGACTATCTCAATGGCGCGCTCGATGAGGTATTCAACTACACGCTGCTCACCGATGAGTTCAACAAGCTCCCGGTTGAGAAGCGTCTGGAACTGATCGGGCAGCTGGTGCAGCGTCTCAAGTCGATGGATGGTGATGACTCGGTGCTGATGGCGGGGTTTGCCGCGGGTATTGCGGGTGCAGCCCGCAAGCAGATCGAAGAGAATGCCTCGCGCCTCGCGATCGACATGTGGGACAAGTACGCCAAGGACTACACGAAGGTACCCGAGAGCGAAAAGAGCGAGTACCTCGACCAGACGTTCCTCAACTTCGTGAAGATGATGGAAACGGTGGGTGGTCAGCCGCGTGACAAGCCCGATGAAGAACGGCTTTCCGAAGTGCGCCGCCAGGTCGCCCGTGACCGCGAACGCCTCAAGGATCCCAACCGTCAGCCCAAGGGCGAAGACCTGGGCCGCATGTTCCGGTTCATGGACCAGAACGTCGGTGGCCATGCTTCACCCGAACAGCGAACCCGCGGCATGATGATGATGCGCGACATGATGCGCCACTTCCGAAACCAGGATGTCGGGACCGGCAAGGCACTCCCCCCCAAGTAACGCCTCCCTCGCCTGCACACGGAACCCATTTCCAAACCCCCACCCGCCCGTCGCACATCAGGGCCCGTGTCTTCTTTTCGCATCTCTTATCCTGTCTATCCATGTTCCCTGCTCCGCGAAGAGATGGAAACATGGATAGACAGGATGGACAGGATGGGGAAAAAGGCAATGTCAGAGTCTTGAGAGCGAGCGGCGAGCGGAAGGTCTCGACCAGATCCCTGAGGTCAGCGTGACCAGTTGAATCACTGATGCTTGGGTTTCACTGCCCGTGTGCCGACCCTTCGTGCTTCAGATGTTTGGAATCGTGTTGTGGCTGATTCAAGCGGGTCCGCCGTAGCTGCGTGCCTGGGTTGAACCCAGGATGCCAGCTCCAGGAGGCGAAGCCGGGTTGGTCCATCCTGGGCCCTCGTCCTGGTCCAAGTGCCGCTCATCTCTATCCGGAGCCACGTATTATAGGACGCATTTGTTTTTCGCCCGATATTCCCGCGCGTGTACGCAACGGCAGGTTGGGTCCCTCGATACCTCCTGTGGAGATCGAGATTGACCGTCCAGAGGGGACGATCGGCACGGCGGAGTCGAGAGGTTCCGAACCTCGTGCCATTTGAACGAGGCTGTCGAGAGTGCGCTTCGTGCCACGGCACGCACGACGCGGCGGCAGTTTGGAGAGGGATTCTGCGTCGGGGTTGCGAACGCGTGGGGAATGCGTTGGAACCGGCAGGATGGGTTTAGGGGAACCAGGATGGGGATGTAGAGAGGTGGCGCCGGAGTCTGGAGAACTCTGGGGTCGCTGGAGGAAAGAGAGATGGGCTTGGAGAGGCCCATCTTTCACACGCCGCGTGCCAGGAACTGCACGCGGCGATGAAGTGAGTCCGACCACGAGCGTTCGGACTGAAGGAACGCTTGCAGTTCGGGGTACACGTCTTCGGGCGTCCCACCCCGTCCCGCACGCGGCAGAATATCGTGACAGCGTTGGGGGACGCTGGCTGAGATGGAGATCACCAACTCTCTTGTTCCCGGGCGCTGCGACCACACATCGCACGCCCGTTTTTCATGGAACAGGATTCACGAGGCAAGGCGCAAGCCTCCACGCTGGCCATGGGTGCTTCAACCCGTGGCCGCAAGCTTGACTAGACTCTCGGTGCCGCGGCGATGTCTCGCGGCGAGCACCACGAGCGCCCCCAGGGACCATGCATGGCGACTGATCCGATTCGTCCAGCACGATCAACGCAGCATGCTTCGGAGATTGCCGGAGCCGCGGATGTGTCGCGCGTTGGCGGAGCGGCAGGCGGATTTCGCGTGCAGGGAGCTGCCGGTGCCGGCGGTGTCCAACCGACCCACTTTGCCGCGTTGCGGACCCGCATTCAAGATGGCCTTGCTCGCAATCTGACCCGTGATGCCATCCTCGACGACCTCGTGGCTTTTGAGACCAACCGAGCCTTTGGTGCCGGTGCCTCGCAGGCGGTTCGGGCCAAGGTGGCCGAGCAGTTCCGGACAGATCCGGTGTTGTCAGCACTCTTTGCCGATCTCTTCGCCGCGGCGGTGGGCAAGCCAACTACTTGAGCCGGTTGCGCAGACCCAAGAAATCAATCTGGAACTCTGCGCACGCTTCGTGCTCTCTCAAAGCTCTCGCTCTGCGCTTTTCCTCATCCTGTCTATCCTGTCTATCCATGTTCCCTTCTCCGCGAAGAGATGGAAACATGGATGTACAGGATGGACAGGATAAGAGCAGCGAAACAAAGTGACAGACCAGCTTGGCGTGCGGACGGGGGAGAGGCAAGAGGGGGGAAGGGGGCTTGGAGCATGCGTTCGCCTTGGGTTTGCCGGGCGTGCTGGCGCAGGACCTTTGGCCTGGTACTCTTCCCCTCGCGGCTCGAATGCCGACAATGAGCCTGTGGGCAGTGTGCTCACGAAGCCCATCTGGCGGGCCGGCTGCGTTCATGTCAATGTCATGGAATCATCGCTGCTCCAGCGTGCTCAACGGATTCTGGCCCAGGTGGTCGATCAGGGGGTCACGCGCGAACGGATGAGTGCATTCCTCGATGAGACGTGCGCGGGCGATGCCGAGCTTCGCACCGAAGTCGAGTCGCTGCTGGAGTTCATCGATGTCCCCGAGAGCTTTCTGAGTTCCTCCGCGCTGGCCGACGCATCGGATGTGGAACTCGAGGCGGCCGAGGACCTGACGGGCCGCGAGTTTCAGTCGTATCGCATCGAGCGGCGTCTGGCATCGGGTGGCATGGGCGCGGTGTATCTGGCGACGCGCACGCTGGGTGATGGGGTGCAGCAGCGCGTGGCCTTCAAAGTCGTCAAGCGGGGCATGGACAGCGAAGAGATCGTCCGTCGCTTCCGTCAGGAGCGCCGCACGCTCGCGAAGATGAGTCACCCCAACATCGCCTCGATGCTCGATGGCGGTGTGCTGCCCGATGGTCGCCCGTATCTGGCGATGGAGTATGTCGAGGGTGAGCCGATCGATCAGGCCGGCAAGCGGCTGAGCATCGAGCAGCGCCTGCGGCTCTTTGCCACGGTCTGCCGTGCGGTGCATAGTGCGCACCAGAACCTCATTCTGCACCGCGATCTCAAGCCGGGCAACATTCTCGTCACGGCGGATGGGCAGCCCAAACTCCTTGATTTTGGCATTGCCAAGGTGATGTCACGCCCCGGTGAAGCCACCGTCGATGCCACGATCACGCAGCAATCGGCACTCACGCCCAACTACGCGAGCCCGGAGCAGATTCTGGGCGACTCGTCACTGACGACGGCAACGGATGTCTATTCGCTGGGTGTGGTGCTGTTCCAGATGCTCAGTGGGCAGCGGCCGTATCACTTCGAGATGCCGACGCTGCCCGCGCTGGCGCAGGCGATGCGTGATATGGTCGTGAAGCCGCCCAGTGCGATGGCGCCCGACCCGCAGACGGCGCGTGCGCTGCGGGGTGATCTTGACAACATCGTGCTCAAGGCGATGCGGCGCGAGCCGGGCCGGCGGTACGCTTCCGCCGAGGAGTTCGCGGAAGACATCGAGCGGCACCTGGCGGGGATGCCCGTCACGGCGCGGCCGCTCACGACGGCCTACTACCTGTCGACGTTCGTGCGCCGCCACGCCGCGGCGAGCGTGGCGATTGCCATGGGTGTCATCACGCTCGCATCGGTCGCCGGGCTGATCGTCGTGCAGAATCGGCGTGTGGCCCGTGAACGCGACGAAGCCTACGCGGCACGCAATCAGTCGGAGATGGTGGTCGCCCTGATGCGCGAGGCCCTCAGCGCGGATGACCCCTTCAAGCCCGGCAAGGACAAGACGGTTCGTTCCTCACTCGAGTACCTGCTCGCGCAGCTCGATGCGCGGCACCGCGATGACCCGAAACTGCGCGCCAGCGTGCGCCACACCATCGGTCTGGTGGACGTGAGCCTGGGCGAGTTCGACAAGGCCCGCGCGCTCCTCTCCCGTGCGCACGATGAGCGACTGGCCATGTTCGGCCCACTGCACCACGATGTGGCCGAGAGCCTGATGGGCCTGGGGGCGCTTGAGTTCCGAACCGGTCGCTACGAGGAGGCCGCGCGACGCTTCAGTGATGCGCTTGCGATCTTCCGCTCCGTCGATGCCCACCCGCAGACCGATATCGCAGGCGCGTACAACGATCTGGGTGTGGCGCTTCGCGCGATGGGCACGCTCGATGAAGCCCTCGAGGCACTCGACCGCGCCCGTGTGCTGCGCGATCCGCCGCAGACGCCCGATGGCGAACTTCAGCTGGCCGAGACGTACAACAACCTGGCCAATGTGCACCTTGGGCTCAAGGACTTTGCCTCAGCTCATGCGTGCATGCAGCGATCGCTCGAACTTCGTCGCGCACGACTGCCCGAGGATCACGCGCTGGTCATTCAGAGCATGAACAACCTGGCCTTCATCGCCATCAATGAAGGACAGTTCGAACTGGCCAGAGACCTGCTCAGCGATGCCGTGCCCGCCGAGGAGCGCACGCTGGGGCCTGATCACCCGCAGCACGCTGGCACTCTTCAGAATCTCGGGCGTGCATTGCTGAACCTTGGTGATTACGAAGCGGCCGAGGCCAGGTTCGTGCAGGCACTGGCCATTCGCGTCGCCAAGCTTCCCCGGACCGACCCGCGCGCCGTCAAGAACCGCGACTATTTGATCCGCACGCTCACGGCCCAGCACGAGTTCGAAGCGGCGCAGATCGTGCTCAACGAAGCACTAGCGCCTTTCGAGAAACTCGATGAGCGGATGAAGGCCGAACGCGATCTCGCCGCGGCGGCGTGCGAGCTGTATGAGGACTGGGGCAGAACCGAACAGCTCATGCACTGGCAGGCACTCCGGCCCGTTCGGGAATGAGATGTACCGCGTCCAGTTGGATTCATGCGCACGCGTGCACTGCAGAGTTTCTTCAGGCCGTAAGGCCTTTGAGTGAGTAGCCAGGGGTGAAGCACGGCTTTGCGTGCGCCACCCCTGGAGAAGACGCCAGAAACGGACCGCACGCCGTAGGCGTGCAAGAAGGGTGCGTAACGACGCGTGTTGACGCACGGCGCGATAGCTCGCGTCACGGCGAACACCCCGAACACCAATCGCCTCCAAGATCCCCAACGTGCACCCCGCTGGGGTGCGGCGATACCTGGTGTCCGTGACCTCGGGTGGCGCTCGCAGACGAGCTTCACCCGAGGCTACTGACTTGGAGGCCGATGGCCTCGGGGAATGGCGTTGTTCACGCGGCAAATCGAATTCACAGTGTCTTCAGGCCGTAAGGCCTGAAGCCCGTCAGTTCCCGCGCGCCACGCGCGAAGCTTCTGCACCCATCGACCTCCGCAGCATCACGAACCCCGCCGCGCCTACTGCATTCAGCACCATTCCAAACGTAAAGAGCAGCGTCGCGGCGGGCCAGCCCTCGGCCTTGAAGACCTCGAAGAGCATCACCGAAAACACCGGTGCAACCAGCCCGCGCAGCCCGTTGAGCGTCACGTGCGTCGCCATGTACTGGCTGGTCTGTGATGGCGGTGAGAAGTCCACGTGCCCCAGGTTCCACGCCAGTGCACCGCCCGCGTACGCGCACCCCTGGACGATGGCGCCCGCATACATGAAGGCTACCTGATGGAAGGCTGCGCCCAGCATGAAGAGCAGCGCGCCGCCGACGAAGACCCAGCTGTGAATCGAGCGGAATCGCACGACATGGGAGCGGTCCAGGAATCGTGCCCACAGCGGGATGACCACCACCTGCACCAGCGATGGGATGGCGCTGGTGATGAGAATGCTGTTGAAGTAGCCGAACCCGTACTGCTCTCGCAGCGAGATCACCAGGATCGGGTTGAGCATCAGGTTGCCAAAGCCCAGGATGAACATGCAGAGCATGAACTGCGCATAGCGGCGGTCGCGCTGCAGCACGCGCCAGACGATGAGCGGGCCCTGCCAGGGCTTGAGCACCGGTCCGCCCGGATCGCGCAGCACTTTGTACTCGCGCCGCACCCGAATGCGCCCGTAACTCCACACCGCCACCATCGCCATCACGCACGCAACTGGAATGAGCAGGCGAAACCCATCTGCCCAGCGGTCGAGCACGAACCCAAGCCCCGCACCACCCAGTGAGACAATCACCATCTGCGCCGAGGAGAGCAGTCCCACGATGCGAGCTCGCTTGTTGGGCGGGTAGTTGGCCCGCCACACACCCGTGCGCATCGTGATCATGCCCGACCAGCTCAACCGCGCGGCCAGCACCAGTGCCACCAGCAGTCCAAGCCCCCACGGCGCGCCGGGCAGCAGCGAGATGAAGCAGATCGTGCCGATCACGATCACCTGCAGCATGTTGATGAACGGCACCAGCCGCCGCCCGGCGCTCATCGAGTTCCAGATGAAACTCAGAATGTTCGCCAGCTCGTTCATCGCGCCCAGCAACGCCACCGAGAAGTTCAGCGTGCGCTGCGGCACGATGCCATCGAAGGTCTGACGAGCAAAGACCGAGATCACGCCGCCTTCGATCATCGAGATCGCCAGCGTGAAGAAGAGCGTCGCCACCATCTCATACGCAAACGTCCGACGCGCCAAGAGCGGCATCCACCGGGGCAGAACCACCCCAGCCAGCCTGAACGACATCGTGTTGTGAGCAGCACGCGGCAAGTGCCCGCAAGCATATGGCGGGTGCATCAGTCAACCACGCCAACCACGTACATCAATGATGACCAATCAGTGACGACCAGTCGACCCGAAGCCACCTTCGCCCCGATCCGTCGCATCAAGCGCTTCCACCACATCGATGCGCACCTGCGCCACTGGTGCAATTACCAGTTGCGCCACACGCATGCCGTGCATGACGGTGAAGGTTTCTCTGCCCAGATTGATCAGCGGCACCAGCACCTCGCCCCGGTAATCCGAGTCGATCGTGCCCGGCGAATTGGGCAGCGTCACACCATGCTTGGTCGCAAGCCCCGACCGCGGCCGCACCTGCGCTTCATACCCAGGCGCCACCGCAATGCTCAGCCCCGTGGGAATCGCGCGGATCTGACCAGGGGCCAGTTCAACAGTCGCATCATCCGTCACGAAGCACGCGGCGAGATCCATGCCCGCCGCACCCGCCGTCTGATACTTCGGCACCGTTGCCCGCGCATTGAGCAACTTCACCCGCAGCGGCGGATGCTGTGCCTTCATTCCGTCTTCGTGAGCCTGACTCATAGAACCGACGGTACACCCGTCGCCGTCACGCGGCCCGCCGCGGTCACACGGATGGTCGGCACCGCCGGCGGATCGCTCGGCCCGCCCAACATCCGGTCATACGCCTCAATCGCGCGACGTGTCGAGTCGATGGCATTCTCGAGACTCGAGTGTCCGGTAACCCGTTTGAACAAATCCCGCCGCGATGAACCTTCGGCTGGCGTGGCAAGAGCGTCAATCGAGACGCCCTCGTTCGCCCGCATGGAGGCAATCAGCGAATCGAGCAGTTGCCGCGCCTGGGCACGCTGCTGTTCAACGCTCGAAACGGCGTGTGAAGTTTGAATCATAACTGCATTACTCTTTGATCAGGGCCACCGGACCTTCGTGCCCGGTTCTGTTCCCACAACACAACCCCGCCTGAAACTCCTCCTTTGGACACGGGACCATCCATGGCCGTTCCAAAGGTCAAAGGGATTGTGGCCGTCCCGATCTTCAAGTCAAGCTGCGAGACTACGAACGGAACCCGAAACAGATTCGTCGACGGTTCCGATAATCGTGTTGGGATTCAGCGCGTCATCCGGCGAATCCGCAGGAAGGGGAGCATTCGCAGGTGCTTTCATTTCAGGGACAT
>JBILUL010000163.1:0-11088 GCA_044371005.1 Phycisphaerales bacterium
CGCGGCATCACCAAGACCTTTCGACTGTGGTAACTCGCAGTACTCTTCATGGATGATGAACGTTTCCGTAGCGTCCCAGAAAACACTGCTCTTCGCACCTGTGTCGAGCGGCACATGCAACATAAGGTCCTCGCCGCGAGCAGAGTACCCCATCCCCGCTGTTCCCGCTTTGGGCGGCATCGGCCAATCTCGCTGGCGGAACCCGGGCAAGTGTCCGAGCCGTGGCCAAGTGCCACTCCACACCTGAAAATCGCTGCTGCCCGATCAGTGGATTGCGGCCAACCCCAACTACCTGCTGCCGGCCAACAGGTAGGCCCGTTCAGCATGGCTGGCAATGGGTTGGGGGTACCGTCGATTCTCGAACGGTTACGACATACTCGCATTGCGTCGAGGCCACCCACTGCCCCGCCGATTCAGCCACCACCTCCGCAATCCGCTGCTCGCCATCGTGCAGGTACTGCTCTATCCGTCGGACCGGCTCACTGTTCCCCTGCTCCACATTCTGCGGCGAGAGCACCGTAACCAGGCGCCCCAGCCCGTCATACTCGTATGCCCGAACCAGCAGCCAAGCTGCGCCAGATTCACCAGCCGCCCTGCGGCATCGACGCTCGCGCAGCCCCATCGCCGCACGCCGATCGGTCGCTTGAGAGCATCATACTGGTACTCGCCATGCTCACGGAGTGATCGGCGAGGGGGACATGACACAGAGTGCCATGCCACGCGGGGAGCGGTGGGTTGTTGGGGGGGTGGTTCAGGAGACCAGAACGGGGACACCGATCCCGAGGCCGGAATCGGTGGCACTTTAAGTTGGGTGATTTGGCGGGCGGTTCAGAAGACCAGAACGCCGCCACCGATTCCGAAGCCGGAATCGGTGGCACTTTCACTCTTGCACCTTTGGAATCATGGGAGTGTTTCGAGTTCGCTTCATCTGATCATGGCTCCTGGACCGTGCCACGGTCAACCGAGACTCTCATTGTTGGGGGCTCAGGAAGTTGTGGGACAGCCCAGGCCCACTCGCATTCGATCACGCCAGTTTGAAGGAACGCCCTTTCGCCGTGGAGAATGCAAGCCGCAAAATGGCACCCGCGCCGGTTCGGCCCTTGAAGATCGGCTTCAGCTTCGCGACCAGTGCCTTGAGCGTTGCCTCGTCCCCAGTCAACGTGAGTTCGAGTGTCCTCTTGGGCACGATGTACCCGGCGTCCTCGACGATCACAGTCTGGGACCTCGAGAGCAGTCCCTCGACCTGTTTCCACAACCCCGGCCATTCTCGCTCTTCGCACTGCGGGCATCGCACCACGAGTTCGTGGCCGTTGTCCTCATCGGAACTATTCACGAGGTCGCGTCCCCGCTCCGACCGAATGAGCCCGGTGAAGACCGTCTTTTCGCGCATCGTCCGGCTCTTCCAGTCGGGGACTCTTTCGCGATAGGTGCCCAGATTCTCTTGCCAGCACATCCGCTCGATCATCAGTTTGGCCGCCTCCACGAAGTCGGATGCCAGTTCCGCATCATTCCGTCTCGCTGCACTAGCCCGAGTAAACTCGGTGGCGACCGTCACAGCAAGTCCGGACCGTGTCTTGTCGACTTCATAGAAGAACCCCGGACGCGGCCGCCGCACGGGAACCGTCCCTCGCACGCTATGCCACATTTCGTCAAAGTTGACGAACACGTTGCTGAATCTCAGGTGATGCTTCGCGTTGAGTACTGGCAACCACTTTCGAAGGCGAGCCTCGGTGTTCGCGAACACTTGCGGACGTTCATCTTCCGTCTTGTTCGGACAAGCGCCCCACACCTGTACCAGTCGTATCACTGATGCACGAATCGCCATGGTGCCTCCTCTCACGGCCAGCGTCACCGCCCACTGCTGTCGATCGTGACATTCATCCGGCTTCCCAACAGGAGCTGACCCGGTCGCCGATTCTCCCGACCGGGGCACTCTAAGAAAGGCCGGACGCTCGCTACTTCTTTTTCGCCTTCTTCCGAACCTTTTTCGACGGGCCACTCTTGGCCTTGCCCCCCATCGGAGGCAACCCTGTGCCTTCGGCCTCAAGACCCGAGAGCCAGTCACGCAACGTTGGTGCGGCCAGTTCAAAGTTCGGCGTGATTCTACCAGACTTGCGGTCCACATCCGCGAGTTCGTGGTCGAAGTACAGCACTGGGCAATCGCCCGCCTTCGCTTTGCCTGTATCGAGTGCCCAGTAACCGCCGCGGCCATCGTCGCTAATGCACACCAGTTCTGCTGGCCACTGTAGGTCGTTCCACTGCCGAAGCCGCTGCGTCTCTTCGGCCGCCCGGCCGACGTCGAACAGTTCGGTAGCACAATCCACTATCTCAGGAGGGGCAGCGAAGTACTTGCTTGCCGCAGCTGGCAGCTTCACCTCAAGGAGTTTTTCAAGTGCGCTCACAGTCTTGACAACCGTTACCTTGCCACTAGCGACAGAACGGGCCTTGAGTTCAGCCTTCAGACGCCGAAGAATGGCCGCCCGCTCAGCCTGTGGTTCGGGAACATTGCGGACCGGTTCAAGTTTGAAGTCTGTGGTGGCAATCGCACCGAGAGCGCGGGTGAGTTTCTCGCCCAAAATGAGATACCCGACGTACTTCACCGAGAAGAGTTCCCTCGACCGAGGCGCTCTTTGGGCATCAATGACTAAATTCCCGTCGATGGTAAGCCTCTCAAACTCCTTCGTGTCTCGCTCCGTGTTCAGTGCTCGGCTGAGCGTGAGATTAAGTACATCTTCGCATCGCAGACAGTTCACAAGAAAATACTTCGGCGGTGGATTTGCATCCTTCGGCGGGAGGATCATGACTGGCAAGATCTGAACGTCTTGGCCAGCGTTGTCCATGAAGTGCAAAGCGATCTGCTCCGATACAACGATTCCCGTGGAAAGACTTACAATCACAAGCGGCCACAGCTTTGCAGCCGAAACACGAATTGAGAGGTCGCACTTATCTGGCTCAATCCGCGTCGGAACCGACCAAAGCCCGCTCGGCGTCTTCTTCAAGAGTGAAAGGTACTGGCCGACAAAATCGCCGGCAGCTTCGAATCTAGACACGGCAACCTGGGGGACAAGACGGGTGTACATGACGCTATTCACCTTCACTTGACAGGTATCGCTCTGGGTGGTAGCCAGAATGAAGGTTTGTGCATCTTCGAAAAGTTTGCTTGGTGCACATCGGTCGGGACGAGATACAGGTTGCCATGTTTGTTGGTGCCACCATACGCGAGCGGGCGACGGTGATGAATGCTCCACCCCTCGGGTGAGAGTCCCTTGCTCATCCGTACGATATCTTAGTCACTCCATTTGTCACCTCGCATCTTCAGCGTCTGCGCCTCGTTTTTCCAAATTGCTTGACGCACCGCGTGCCACTGTGAACGCCGTTCATTGTAGGTTTTTCTATCTTGATTCGGTCCCAGCCGAATGCCTGCCATCGTTGTGCCTGACGCGTCCTGATCACTTACTTCAGATTCATCGTCGGCCCATACACCGATACCAAGATCAAAACTCTGAGAAAAGCTCGAACCTTCATCACTGATGCTCCAGTCAGTCGCCCAAACTGCGTTGACATCCTGGAAGACAACATAGTTGCGGATCGATGAATACAGGGCAAGTCCCATGACCACGCCGCTGTACGCCTGATCCATCATATCGGCGGCCATGTCGGCCATCTCGTACCCAGCACCAAGCCCGCTGATCAGCCCAAACAACCCCCGCGGATCCCGCTGCTCCATCGGGTTCCCGTCCACCGCCGCGTACAGGTTGGTGCCGTCACCATACTGCCGCAGCGGATCCACATCAACCGCCAGTGCTTCCGGCAGCATGCCGTAGCTGGGCAACGCCGCGGCTCCGGCTCCGGGGAAGGCAAGGCCCGCTGTATTCGGGTCCTGCTGCAGGAACCGTCCAAGCCGCGGCATGTACACCCGTGCCCGATTGTGAACGAGCGTCCTGGCACCGGGCATCAGCACCGGCTTGCCTCGCATCGCATCTAGGCGATCAGTGAACAGGCCCTGATAGCCGATCTTCAGCACCTGCCCCGCCGCGAAACGACAAAGTGCCACCGATTCCGGCTTCGGAATCGGTGTCCCCGCTCTGGCCTTCTCAAACACCGCAAGGAGTTGTCAACACTTCTTGGAGACAGCGGGCAGGCCACATTCTGCTCCCGAGTCTGCGAACAACCGGTCATCCGCCAACGCGACGGTCGCATGTGCATGCTGGTACGCACACGCCGCAAAGATCGGCCCGCATTCATCCGGCAAAGGAGCCCAGCGACCGCACGCTGATGAATGCGGCAACCCCCAATGGCGATGGTCGTCAGTCCTGAGCCTTCGCACGGCGCGTTCGCGCCGTCTTCGCACCAGCTGGCTTGCTGGGACTTGCTTCGTCTGCCGTGGGTTTCTTTGTCCTGGCCCTGGTCTTCGGTGCCGGTTGTGGGGCCTCTTCGCCTGCCTCAGGAACCTCAATGCCCGTGTACCAAGGCCCCATGACCGCCGCCAACTCTGGCTTGTGCTTGATGATCCGATCCATCACACGTTTCCAAATGGCGAGCCGCTCCTCCGTGACGGGGTAGTAGTGCCACGGGTGTTGTTCGTGGAGGGCCATGTCGAGTGATGCCGAAAGCCCAGCCGCATCACCCAGCCCTTTGAGGTGTGGCAACTGGCAGTACTCGTCGTACAGAATGAACGATTCCGTTGAGTCCCAGAGCACATCAGATGTTCCATCACTTTCAAACCGCACATGCACAACGAGCTCCTCTCCGCGTGGAGAATAACCCATTCCTGCCGTACCCGCTCGCGGCGGAATCGGCCAGTCTCGCCTGGAGAAGCCGGGCAGTGCGCCGAGCCTCGGCCAAGCACCAGTCCAAACCTGATACCCGCTGCTGTAGTCGAGACACACCGTGTCCGTCATGCGAAGCCTCATCGCTTCATCAATGGTGGGGCATGATTCGAACAGCTTGCCAAAGCCGTAGGTACAAATCGCATGCGGTGGCCGACCCGACACATACGGCACAACTCTCACGACCAATGCGACAGCCCACCCGCCCCGCTTGAGCGGTACCGCAATGAAGTCACCGGGTTTGCATCCATCAGTCTTGAACTTCATCCAACCTCCTCATAGCGGCGAGAGCCCGTTCACAAAACTCTGCGGTTCTTCATTCACCAGCGTGGTACGCATCGTCGCCCGGTTCGACCGAACGAGCCACGAGGAGCGAGCCGCGGTCAGCTGGGCGAAGAGCCGCTCGACGGCGTGCGACTCAACTTGGAACTGCTACACCGACCACAATGACCGTCAGTCCTGAGCCTTCGCACGCCGCGTTCGGGTCTTCTTCGTGCCTGCTGGCTTGCCGGCCTTTGCTTCGAGCGGTGTTTCGCCGGCTGTGGGCTTCTTTGTCTTGGCCTTGGCCTTCGGTGCCGGTTGCGGAACCACTTCAACTGTCTCAGGAACCTCAATGCCCGTGTACCAAGACCCCACGACCGCCGCCAACTCTGGCTTGTGCTTGATGATCCGATCCATCACACGTTTCCAAATGGCGAGACGCTCTTCCGTCACGGGGTAGTAGTGCCATGGATGGTGTTCATGGAGAGCCATGTCGAGAGCGACGGAAAGCCACGTCGCGTCACCTAGCCCCTTTATGTGCGGAAGTTGACAGTACTCTTCGTGTAGAATAAATGTCTCGGTGGAATCCCACAACACTTCGGTTGTTGCGCCACAATGCGTAGCCACATGCACGATGAGTCGATCCCCGCGGTCAAAGTACCGAGGCCCGGCCGTTCCCGCCGTAGGCGGTAGCGGCCAGTCTCTCTCTGAGAACTCTGGAAGCGCCCCAAGGCGCGGCCATGCTCCAGCCCACACTTCATACCCGCTGCTGTAGTCAAAGCAAACCGTATCGGTGATTCGCAACTTCAAGGCGTCGTCAAGCGTTGGACACGATTCAAACAGCCTGCCGAATCCATAAGTGTGGATCGCATGCGGAGGACGCCCTGAAGCATACGGAACGACTCTCACAACGAGCGCGACCGCCCACCCACCTCGTTCAAGGGGAACAGCGACTAGATCGCCCGGCTTGCAACCATCTGTCTTGAATTTCACTGGGACTCCTCAGAGCAGCGAAAGCTTGCTCAACATCTGCTGCAGTTCCTCATAGTACCCAGCGCCCTGCTCACTGAATCGGACTTTGTCGCTCATCCCATTGATCTTGTTCTTCCCTCCGTTGATTAGATCATTCGATCGAATGAGCATGTCCTCGAGGGCGCGAGCAGTCTCACGATTGGGAGTGTTAATGCCTCTCGCGATGAATCCTCCATGCTTCAACCGCGAGGTTTCCGCCCTTATCTCCATAACCTTGCTTCGTCCTACGTACAGCAACTTGCCCGCTTTGTCGAAGATGGCATACACACCCATTCCCGAAGGACCAGGATTCATTTTGCCCATGATCTTATCGGTCAACCCAGGAAGCGGAGTGAAGAGCGAGCCCATCACCTGACCATTCGAACCAACCGAGTGAGCACCCTCCGCCTCCCACGAGCCTGTGCCCGCCGACCAACCCGCGGACCCGCGGTAGAGGTCATCGGGCTCTGACCAGTCCATCGCCCACTGGCGATCGAGGAACTGATCCGTCGCATAGTTCGCGTAGATCGTGCCCAGCGAGTCCGCGATCGTCTGCCCGACACTGACCACATCCTGGGCCCAGTCGCTATCGAGGTCCACCGCGGTCGATGCGGAGAAGTTCACCTCCCCAAGACTGAAGAACAGTCCCTTGGGGTCGCGCTGCCCCATCGGGTTCCCACCTACCGCCGCGTACAGGTTCGTGCCGTCCCTGTATTGCCGCAGCGGATCGATGTCACACGCCAGCGCCACCGGCGGCATCCCATAGCTGGGCAACGCCGCCACTCCCGAGCCGGGAAGCGCGATGCCTGCCATGTTCGGGTCCTGCTGCAGGAACCGCCCAAGCCGCGGCATGTACACGCGGGCCCGATTGTGCACCAGCGTCCTGGCACCGGGCACCAGCACCGGCTTCCCAAGCAACGCATCGAGCCGATCCGTGAACAAGCCCTGGTAGCCGATCTTGAGCACCGGCCCCGCCGCGGCGGACCCGCCCAGCACCTCCAGCCCGCCGCACTCACCAAAGGGCCCGATGGCATACTGCTCGGCTACCAGCCCGGTCTGTCCATCCACGAGCGCGGTGGGCGTTCCCACACGATTCGAGAGCACGATCCACGGTTGACGGGCTGCATCCAACTGGCACAGCAGCCGGTCGACCGTGTGCGGATCCCACAGGTACTCGCATTGGGTCGCAATGGCCCACTGGCCCGCCGATTCAGCCGCCACTTCGGCAATCCGCTGTTCGCCATCGTGCAGGTACTGCTCGACACGCCGCACCGGGGCAGTGTTTGCCGCCGCCACATGCTGCGGCGAGAGCACCGTGACCAGCCGCCCCAGCCCGTCATACTCGTACGCCCGCACCCAGCAACCAAGGAGCTCCGGCCGCACCAGACGCCCCGAAGCATCGACGCCCGCGCCCCCCAGCTGCCGCACGCCGGTCAACCGCTGCAAGGCATCGTACTGGTACGCGTACGTTCCATCGCTGGTCAGATTGCCGGTTGAGTCGTAGCTGCACACCCCCACGCGCTGCGCTTGCGTTCCCAGCTGCTCCACCACCTCACGAACCTGATTGGCACCGTTGCCGGTTGTACCTTCAGAACCAACCAGCCGCTGGCTCAGACGCTGCACCGGGCCCTGACCGGCATTGGCTCCATCAGGCGGACCAGTTGTTACCCTTCCCCACAGGTTGGCCGTACCCGCCCAGTTGCCATCGACATCGAGATTCCACGCGGTTCGGACCGCTGTCATCGCTGGAAGATCAATGACCACGCCGCTGCTCGACACCGCACCAAACTGCGCAGCATTCAGCCGGCCCAAGCCGTCATACCCAAAGCCCCACGATCGACCGGCAACGGTCGAACTCTTGCTTGAGTTCCAAGCCCTCGTTTCTTCAATGCCAGTCAATCGTCCTTGCGGATCGATGCGCTCAAATCGCCCATACTGAGATCTGCCCTGAGCATCCACCCACTGCTGGCTGCGGATCCGACCGAATCGATCGAGACTTGCGTAAGCCCCTGAAAGATCGCCCTTGGCAAAGGGTGACCAACTGGCCGCCGCGGCTCCGGTTGCAGTCACACACCGCTGCTCACCAACCACCGTATCGCAACCGGCAAAACGCCAGGCCCCGTAGGTCCGTCCAGCCCCGCCCACAGTCTCTTCGACGAGCGAAGCGATCCTTGATAGCCCATCATCGATACCACCGGCAGCCCCGTAGCGAATCCCAAGCCGCGTTTCAGCGCCATTTCCGCTGCCGCCGCGGCGGGTGGGATACACCAACGCCTTCAGACGATCGCGATTCTCCCCCCCCGCCCCCCCCCAGACCCCCCACCCGAAACGTCCCACTCATACCGGGTCCAATCGCTCACTCCAAGCCCATGCGGGCCTGAGCGGATCGCCTGTTCTCCAACGAGGTTTCCTCGCCCGTCGTAGGCGAAGGTATTCTGATTCAGTGCCCTGACACTGCCCTCCTGCACTCCCCACGTTGAACAGCCCACCAGCCGGTCCAAGGCATCAAAGGTGTTGATGACAATGGAAACCGATGTGATGGGTGCCGCGGGCGCACCGGGGATCGAACCTCCGTTCGCATCGATTCGAATGAGGTTTCCCCGCTCGTCGTAGCCGTAGCGCAGCTGGCTGCCTGGGTCAACACGCATGGCGACCTGCCGCGTGTCGAGCCGGTAGCCGAAACTCACTGATCGCTGAGAATCCGGCTGGCCTGTTGATGGATTCGGATACCGCACGCGGCTCACAAAATCCGGCGCCGACAATGCCCCTTCGATCAATGCACCCGTCGAAGCCGAGACGAGCGGACCGTCGTAGTCGATCGCGGTGACCTGCACGCTCCCATCCGCGGCATCCCACGGGAACGCCACGCTGAACGGAACATCCGCAACTCGAGCCCCCACATGCGAAACCCGCCCAGCCTCGTCATATCGGTACGCTGTCGTACGTCGGCCAACACTTCCATCCGCGTTCTCGCAGACGACACTCTTACGGTCTTGCTCGTCAAATGCCGTCCGCGTCGCCGCGCCGCTCACATCGACGCGGAGCACTTCGCGACCGAACTGGTCATAGCCCCAGACCTCCACCATCGCATTGGCCAGTCCGGCAGGACGGTACACCACTCCGTTCAAATACGTGGGTGCTTCAGGCCGCGTGATCTGCGGCCCATTGGCAAACAGGTTACCAGCATGATTGGTGCCCAAAGAGGCAGCGGCCAGCGGCCTTCCCGACGAGTCAAACCACTCCAAACGCTGCAGAATCACAGCGTTCTCTGCACCAAGTACACTTCCCACTCCGTCATGGCGACGGAGCATCGAGAGCGTTTCAATCGGATGATCGGCCGCATCAAATCGAACCGAATCGACACTGACTTCAGCACCATTCACAAGCAGAGACCGGCGCACCTCCCTACCCGCGGCATCAAACTCGGTCCGTCTCGTACCGACTCCCGGGTCTTCTCGCTCTCGCTCACGACCAAGATCGTCAAACCACATCCGCACCGCCGTGAAGTCCTGCGTCCCTGCGCCATCGCCACAGTCGTAGTGCCGCTGCTCGGCCACGTTGCCGCGGCTGTCGTACACCGTTTCAGTGAGGCTCAGTGCTCCAAGACCAATCAGTTGGCTCGCTTCTGGAACACCTGCGGTCGCCGGCGCCATGCGCGGATCGCCAGGCCACGTTGACGGCGGAGCCTTGATTGCCGGATCGAACACGGTCGTGAAGCGCACTCGGTCAAGATTGTCGAACCATGTGGCAACGATTCGTGTCGGGGCCGATGCTTGATTCGAAGGCCAGACTTCCACCCAGACCCGGCGCATGCGCCAGTCGTAGCCGTAGCGTTCAAAGTGGCCAATCTGATCTTCATCGTTCTCTGGAAGGCTGGCGCACCCCTCGAGACGGTATTGGTTTGCGACTTTCTGGTCGTAGCGGCGGAGTTCCACGACCTGATCGGCATCGCTCTCGCCGTCGCCATAGGTGTACTTCTCGATGATCGCGAGGTTATCCGAATAGGTAGCAGCACAGGGATCCTCCTCGGGCTGAGTTGTTCCCCACACCTCGTGCTGGTCATTGGTACCCCTGTACACACGCTCGACCATCCCTCGCAGCGTCCGCTGCGTTCGCGTGATCTCGCCGGTGATGCTCCTGACCCTGGCGATGTTGCCGAAGCTGTCGTACGCCGCTTCCACCCTGAGCGATGACTGGGCGTTTGGCGTCGACTCATCTACGCCACTTGGCCTTCCCAGCAAGTCATACTCAGGAATCCGCGCAGTCCGCACTTGAATCGACAGTGGCCACGATTCGAGGCTTGAGAGCCCGGTTGCGAAAACCGTTTCAGTTCGTCGGGTAAGTCCATCACGAACGATGGTGCGTGTTCCGGCTTCGGGTGCAGACAACCCATTGGAACCACTGACCACACCGGTGAGCGTGAGATGTTCGGTGGCTCCGGGGTCAGATGCACTAGCTCGCTGCAGATTGATCGTGGCGGTGCCATCGGGGTGCCGCGTGACACGGGGTGTCTGGCTGCGTCCTGGCGGGTAGGACATCGTGGTAACTCGCTGCATGGGTGCAGGCCATGAGTTGTGCCGCCATGCCGCGAGCAATGGGGTGCAGTCCTCCTCGATCCGTGTTGTGCGACCATACTGGTCGTAGTCCATGCGTGTCCAGCGGAGTTCATCGGTAGCCTGCGGCTCCAGCCTGGCCGGATTCGTCAGCAAGCCAGCCGCCGACCATTGGGTCAGCCCGGTTGCTCCGTCATAGAGCTCCCAAGAAACGGCTGCGCGGGGGGCCTGCCCTGCACCAGTCACTACGCCCCGATCGATGACGCCGCGTGAGACGAGCCGTGCTGGTCCACCAGGCGCAACGCTCGCCCACTCGTAGACATATTCGGTCCGCTGCGCATCGGATGGGCTTGGCTGTCCAAGTCCAATGGCAGTCGGAAAACGTTCATCTAACATCACACACTCGGGATGGGCCTGGTCGTAGGTGAGTTTGC
>JBILUL010000300.1:0-3024 GCA_044371005.1 Phycisphaerales bacterium
TCCGGCAATGCCACACACATAGATCAGACACCGCTCACTTGCGAGCTGCGCCGCAAGGCGGTCGCGCTCGGCCAGCACTCGATCGTGGGCATACATCGCCTTGCCCGCCCCCCCCCCACTCCCTCGCTCGCGGCTGATGGCGGTGAGATACGTGAAGTTGGGGTGCTGTGCCGCGAGGGCTTCGAACTGCTGGTGGTAGAGCAGGTCGCTGCTGTACGGGGAGCCCATGATGAGCGTGATGCGCGACGGCGTGTTCTGGGAGAGGAGCTCCATGATCATGCCGCGGAAGGGGGCGATGCCGGTCCCGGTGGCCACGAAGAGATAATCATGAAGCTGCGGCTGGGCGGGCAGAAGGAACCGCTTGCCGTTGGGGCCGCTGATGGTGACCTTATCGCCCACCTGAAGATCGCAGAGGTAGTTCGAGCAGACACCCAGGAAGAGCTTGTGCGTCTCGTTGTGCTCATCGATGGTGCGCTTCACCGTGGTGGCCAGGATGTTGCCCTTGCCATCTTCGCCCTGGCTTGGCGACGCAATCGAATAGAGTCGCAGCTTGTGGGGCTTGCCAAACTGGTCGACGCCCGGCGCGAGCACACCGAAGGCCTGCCCAGCTCTGAAGTTGCCCGCCAGCGGAGTGCCGGTGATGTCGATCGAGACATGCCGCACGAAACCCGCGGCTTTGCTGCTCGCCGTGCATCGATGCGTCTCGACCACGGTGCCAACGCAGGGCGCTACCGGTGAGGCCAGGTGCATCTTGACTTCAGGCAGAATGGGAGAGCCGGGAACTGCTTCGCTCATGATCGCTCGCGTGAGAGGGGAAAGGGATGAAGGCACCGTGGCCGGGGCGGATCATACGGGTTTGAAATCGCGGTGCGGTTGGAAGTGGTAACGCGGCGTGGCCATGCGCACCTCCCCGGTGCCGAAGGCACCCGGTTGAATAGCCGGCTGCGAGCGAGCGCTTCGCTCGCGAAGCTGCCGGTAAGGGTTGCCGCGGATGGTCAGCCCTGAAAGGGCTGGGTTGATGACGGTCACGAACCAACGGCCCTCCTTCAGAGGGCCCTTGTCTCCCGCCGCGTGCCGGTGGCCGCGCAGCGAAGCGCTGCTTGCCACCGGCCATTCAACCACGGTGCTTTCAGCACCGAAGACCTTGCCGCGTGCGCGGCTCGCCCGCCCCACTCCCACTCACTTCTTCGCCGAAAACTCAACCCGAATCGTCTCAATGAGCTTCTTGGTCGCGCGGATGCCATCGGGCTCGCTCATGCGTGAGCCTTCGTACTCGATGCCCAGGTACCCGTGATAGCCCGCATCGAGCATGATGCGCAGGAGGCGGCGGTAGTCCTTGGTGGTTTCCTCGCCCTTGTCATCAAAGTCATGCGACTTGGCGCTCACACCCTTGGCAAAGGGCATGAGTTCCGTTGTCCCCAGGTACTTGTCGTAGGTTTCCTTGTCGCTGACGCGGAAGTTGCCGAAATCCGGCAGCGTACCGACGCGCGGGTGGGCGACCTTCTTCATCACACCGGCGAGCCACGCGCCGTTGGAGGAGAGCCCGCCGTGATTCTCGACGATCACATTGATCCCCGCCGCATCACCGAACTCACACAGACGCCGCAGGCCATCAGCGCAGCGGTCAGACTGTTCTTCGGGAGTACCAGTGCTCTGGGCATTCACGCGGATGGAGTGACACCCCAGGAACTTCGCGGCATCAATCCACTTGCGGTGATTGTCCACCGCCTTGAGACGCGCCTTCTCATCAGCATCGCCCGTGGCCCCTTCGCCATCGCACATGATGAGCACGGAACTGACGCCAAGATCATCGCATCGCTTCTTGAGCTGCGTGAGGTACTCAGTATCGGTGCGCTTCTTGAAGAAGGCGTTGACGTACTCCACAGCCTGAATGCCGTAGTCCTTGGAGGCCGTCTTGGGGAAGTCCAGGTGATCAAGCTCGCCCTTCTGCAGCGCCTTATGCAGCGACCACTGCGCCAACGAGATCTCAAAGAGCTTGGCCGGAGCAGCAGCGGGCGTTGAAGACGGCGCAGTTGCGGGTGGTTCTTCGCGGCGGGTCATGGCGGCGTGGGCGAGTGCTGGCGCGACGAATGCCGCGGCGGCGAGTTTGAGCGTCTGACGACGATTGACCATGGCGACAGAGTCCTTCAGTTATTGGCGCAGAGTTGGAAAGGGAGACGAAACGGGCAAATCACTTGAGCAGTTCGGTCACTTTGGCTTCGATCGCCATGGCCCAGCGGCGGTAGCCATCCTTCGAAAGGTGAAGGAAGTCAGGCATCACCTTCTTGCTCAAGGAGCCATCGGCCTCGGTGAATGACGCGCCGATATCCATGTAGAAGACTGACTTGTCATCCGCGAGCTTCGAGATGATCTGGTTGACCTTGGTGTTCTTCTCGCGGGCCTGACCGGGCTTCTCTTCGCGGGGGAAGATGCCCAGCACCAGCACCTTGATGCCCGGGACGCCAGCCTGCACCTTCTTGACAATCGCCTCAACACCCGCGGCAGTATCAGCCGGCTCAGTGTTGCCGACGTTGTTCGTGCCGATCATGATGACAGCGACCTTGGGGGCCGCGCCGGCCTTGGGCTTGTCGAGGCCCTTGAGGTTGCCGTTGTCGAGGCGCCAGAGGACATGCTCGGTCCGATCGCCGCCGATGCCCAGATTGATGGCGTTTCGCTTGGCATAGAACTCTTCCCAGACTTCCTTGCCTTCGCCTTCCCACCCCTGCGTGATGGAGTCACCGATGAAGAGCATGCCCGCATCACCTTTTTCTGCGGCTTGCTTCACGCGTTCATTGAACGCGGCCTGACGCTGCTTCCACCAATCGTCAGCGCGATCCACCGGAGTGGCCGCCGCGGGAGCCTTGGGGGCAGCGACCTGCTTGGGAGCATCGGCCTTCGCCGGCGCGGTCTTGGGCGCCTCCTGTGCGAACGCAGAACCCGAGGCAAGCAACGCGGCGAGCAGGAAACGGTGCATGGGGGTGGTCATGAGAACAGGGTAGCAATGTGGCGGCGGAGGGGGTGGCG
>JBILUL010000301.1:0-3019 GCA_044371005.1 Phycisphaerales bacterium
CACTCAGGTGCAATCTGCGTACAAACTGACGGAACTTCCCGCGATCACCAACGACGCACTTCATGCGAATGCAATGCGTCTTTCAGTGATCGGGTGAAGTTCAAAGGAACTTTCTCAGCAGCCGCCGGCCTCCCAGACCTGGAAGAAGGCTTCGATGTCGCCGCCATCGACGCCGCCATCGAGGTTGGTGTCACCGCATCCATCGCCCGCTTCCCATGCGTTGAAGAAGGATTCGATATCGCCACCATCAACGCCGCCGTCGAGGTTGAAGTCTGCTGCACAAGGCGGGCAAACCGGCGCGCCGGGTGCGCCATCACGAACTGTCAGTGCATAGATGCCCACGTTGGCATTGAAGTTGACCTTGTCGCTGAATGTGATCGACTGGAGGGTCTTGCCAGTGAAGTCGCCGAGTCCGTTGTCAAGCAGGCTCTGCGTGCTGATGACAGCCTCGGTGACGTTCATGCTGTTGGACTCCCAACCAAGATCGGACTTGCCGCTGCCCTGGAACACACCCAGCTGCTGCTGCACTTCAACACCGGGCTGAGCCGCATCGGGGAACTGCGACTCGAACCAGTCGGGGCAGTGAAGCGAAAGGGCTGCGCTGGACCCATCGGTGAAGTTGAGCGTGGCAAGGAAGTAGGAGCCGCCGTTGCTGGCGTTGTACAGGATGCCGATGCGTGTGTCGGCGCCCATGGCAAGGTTGAGCGCGGAAAGATCAGATGTCTGAGGACCGGTCTGGTCAACCTGTGTCAGCCAATCGGGCTGCACGCCGATGTAGTTGTAGATGAAGGCCCCGCCGCCAAGTTCCTGATCGAGGCCGCCAATCTCGTCATCGAAGATCCAGATGCCGCCGTCCACTACGTTCCGGTCACCAAGGCAGACCATATCGAGGGTGAAGGGGTCGGTCACGATCGAGTAAGTGATGCCGCTGGGACCTTCGAGCCCTACATCCAAGGAACCGAAAGCACCGGTGATGCGCATGCCGCGGTCGGAGATCGAGCGATAGCCTTCGGCCTTGTCGGCATCTTCGCCTTCGCCCTGATGGATCATGCCGTTGAAGTTGAAGGCGAGCGGAGCGACCACATCGGCGTGGACAATCGGCGATTCAATGAGATTCAGGCTGAACTGCCCCTGCGCCGCACCGTTGCTGGCAACGCGGATCTTGTAGTTGTGACCGGCGACTGCATTCCAGGTGACGCGAGCCTGAATGCCGCGGGAGATGTCGTTGCACCCTTCAAGTGCGCCGCCGCACCCGTCGTAGACTGACAAGGTCGGGTCGATACCGCTGGTGCCGAACGTGTTGACTTCGACCGGCCCGGAAACGCTCGGGGCATAATCATACCAGACGTCAAGAAGGTCATTGTCGCCGCAGGTGCTGGGTGTTTCGCCGGTGGCGAGGAAGTTGTCGCCGGTGATCGAACCTGCAACGATCGGGGTTGCATCTTCGCACAGATCGTTGTCGGGTGCCGCGGCATTGATCGCACCAAAAAGCTGCACTTCGCCGACCTGCGTGAAGTACGCGCTGCTCTGGCCAAACTCGATCCGATAGGTGCTGTAGGCTTCCGTATTCGCGAACGAGAACTCCTGAGCCTGCATGTTCGCCGTGTTCTCAGAGAGCGAGTTGGTGGCAAGTTCGGTGAAGGTCACACCATCGTTTGATCCTGAAAGGATGAAGTACGAGGGCGTTCTTCCGGGGAATGCCGTGTCGTCGTTGCCGCCGATGACCGAAATGCCGCTGACAATCGTCGAACCCGCGGCGGGCACGAAGTCAATCGTCGTAGGTCCGGAGAACCCGGCGAAGATGCCGCACTTGGTGTTGCAGTTGCCGTCGAACAGCTGCGCCGGCCCCTCATTGCCCGGGCTGGACGCTCCTTCCGGGTACACCACATTGGCGATCGCGGCACCACCGAGCACTACGCTGGGCTGCTCAAGCAGCTGAATCTCGGCAACCTGCATGCGGTCGGAACTGCGCAGCGTCGGGAAGATGACCCGGTAGTATGAATAGGCGATGTTGTTGGAGAAGGTCGCCTGAGCAAACGTGAAGCGATCGACCGACGGGAAGAGCAGTCCGCTGGCGATTTCGATGCCGTTGATGCCATCATTGGAGCCGATCAGGATGAAACTGGTCGGGTCACGGCCTGCATCATCGTTCGCCGTCATGATCCCAAGGGCCCTGACGGCGCCGGTTCCAGTTGGCTGAAGATCAATGCCACTCCCAGGACCATCGAAGCTCAGGTACTTGGTCGTCGCAATATTGTCGATGGCCTGCGCTGGCGATTCGCCGCCAGGATAGTTCGTACTGATCCCTTCTGCAGGATCGCCGGGGCGACTGATGTCCTGTGCCGCGGCGGTCCCGGCCAGGAGAAACAGGCTCAATGCCAAGGTCGAAGCCTGACCATGCGAAATGCTCGATCCGAAACGAACCATGAGACAACCCATGCTTGGACTCCATTTGCTCAGCACCTTCAAAGCGAGCTCAATGACAAACTTCCCCGACGATTGAAGGTGCTAGCTCAGTCAAGATAACGAAAATCGGACGCAGTGTCAACGCTTTTGCAATGGGACTGACTGAATGTGAGTTCGATCGCGTGGATCGATTGATTGTGGACAAGTCTCGAGATGGAGCATGTCTTCCATCGCAAGTCCGCGACGATCGCACAGGCCAGCCACGCCATCTTCGAGTGCATTGGAGTGTTCTACATCCGCAAGAGGAAGCACTCCACGCTGTGCGACCGATCGCCCGCGGAGTTTGACGTGGCGTGTGGCTCGCAAACGGGAGTCGAAGGCCGCTCTGCAGAGGTCTGTCGGCGATGGGTGGCCCACCGCTGCTTTGCCTCTATTTCAAATGTGCTTTGGGCTTCTCTTTGAATGAACCTGACAGATAGCCGCTACTCAACCTGACAGATGGCCGGAGTAGGGGCGATCGTCTCGAGTCCTCTCGTGGGAACGGAATTGGTCTCTTCCCAGGTACTCGCCCACGCGGCATAAAGCGGCCGCGGACGCTTCACCTGTGGTTCTG
>JBILUL010000164.1:0-11072 GCA_044371005.1 Phycisphaerales bacterium
AAGAGCCTGGTGATGGTGACCGGATACCACCACCGTCCGATGGAGCTGGCCTACGAAGCCCGCACGCTCTCGGCGATTGTCTATGTCGCTGATCGCATCGCGGCGGAAGTCGGCGCCGGGTTCCGCCAGGACCTCAAGGACCTGACGCCCGATCCGGCGGTTCTTGAATCGCTCAAGCTGACGACCGAAAAGGTCAACGACATCAAGACCCAGCTGGCCACGCAGGCCAACGACCTGGGCAACCTGCTCGGATGATCCGACCCCGCCTTCGGGGTCGCAACGAACTCTCTCTCTCTTTCTCCCTCCAGGCGGCCGTGCGGACACGCGCGGTCGCTGTTTTTTTCCACTGATCGTCGGGGCCGAACGGCCATTTGGCCGCGACAGCATGCGGTCAGTACCCTGCATGGGCGGCGGTGAGACCCAGCCCGCTCGCCTGGTTGCATTCAGAGGCCGCGTGTCGGCGCCGCACCGGCGTGCGGCCATGTGCGATGGGCCTGATTCAAGCGGCCAACTTACCGATTACGCGTTGACACGAGCGACGGTGGTGAAGTCCGCGCAGCCTTTGAGCCGTGCCGGCGCCTTGCACCATCAGGCCGCGGAGCGGCTTCATGGGTGGTGGGCCATAGGCGTGGGGGAACCGTGGGGGCGCGGGGCGAGCGATGAGAGCTCCGGCCCGTGCGCGGTCACGCGGCCTTCTTGAGGGCATCGGGCTGCAGGAGCGTTTCGATCCAGCGCTCGAAGTTGGCACAGAAGTCGCCCTTCTCGAGGAAGAGTCGGATTCCGGCGTCCGTGGCCTCCTGGCGACGAACGGGGTCTGAGCTCGCCGAGAGGATGGCGCCACGGACCTGCGCGCCACCCGGGAGCGCCTTGACTCGCTTGATGACTTCAATGCCCGAGATGCCTGGCAGGTTGAGATCGCAGAGCATCACGTGCGGGGCCTCAGCGCCGGACTTGATCTTCTCCACGGCTTCTTCGCCGCTGGTGCAGATGCACAGCTGAAGGTCGCGGCGTTTCTCAAAGAGGAATGAGAGCAGTCTCGCGGCGAGCGGATCATCCTCAACCGCCATGAAGCGCGTGGCAACCGCGACAGGAGCCGCGGCGGATTCTCGCCCTACACGAACGCAGTTGCGTCCTGCCTGCTTGGCGGCATAGACACCAAGGTCCGCCGTGTGTACCAGTACCTCGGCCGTGGCAAAGACGCTTCCGGTGGACGGGTCGTGCGTCGCCACTCCGACGCTGATGGAGACGGGCAGCTTGAGCTGCGTGCTGCCATCGGTCGTGATCTCGAACGGAGTCGCGCACACGCGTCGGCGAAGCAGTTCCGCAACCTTCTCGCCCCGAACGGCATCCGCCCCGGGGACGATGATCGCAAACTCCTCGCCGCCGTAGCGACAGACCAGTCCGATGTGAGTCAGTGTGTCGCGAAGGCGTTTGGACAGCTCGATCAGCACGGCATCGCCGGCCTGGTGTCCGTGCGTGTCGTTCACGCTCTTGAACTTGTCGGCATCGCAGAAGAGCATCGTGACCGGAGTGCGGTCCGTGTTTGACTTCTCGAACGCGGCCTTCATCTCCGCATCAAAGTGCGCGCGATTGAAAGCGCCCGTCAATCCATCTGTCACCGTCTTGCGGGTCAGGTCGGCGTTGCTTCGACGAAGCTCCGTGGCTTCCAGCTGCATCTCGACCTGGGCGGCGATCAGCTGCTCATGCGCCAGCGCCATGATCTGCGTGACATCCGCAGCACTGCCCGTCGACAGTTCAAGCGACTTGCCAAGCAACTGGCCATTCTCGTTGATCGCGGCGAGCAGTTCGCGTGCCGCGGCTGGTTCCAGATTGAGGTGGGTGCGCATCGCACCGATGTACGCGCCCAGTCGGCGTTTGTCGTTGGTGTCGTTGAGCACCGCAGCAGCCATCGCGCCAAGGGCCACGCACTTGACCAGCAGTTCATGAGTGGGCGCACATCGCTCGGGGGCGTGGTGCCAGCGGATGCACTCCGTGATCTGCGGAGGCAGCCGCCACTTCTCGGCGAGCATCGCGCCCATCTGGGCATGATCGATGCCGAACTTCTCCTGTTCGGTCGCTGCGTGCTGATCGTGGTCGGGGCCTGCGATCGCAAGTACAGCGTCGTACTCATTCTTGAGCGTGGCGGCGAAGGCCAGCACACCGATGTCCTGAAGCAGGGCGCCAACGAAGGCTTCTTCCGGATCGCAGCGCTTGATGTGGAGTCCGATGGTGCGTGCGCCCGCCGCGGCATAGACCGCGCGTCGCCAGTAGGCCGCCATGTCGAAGCTGCGATCAAGCCCGGACTTCTTGGTCGAATCCACGAGCGAGAAGCCCAGAACGATCGACTTGACGGTGTTCAGCCCCAGAAGGCTCGTCGCACGCTTGATGCTCGGGCAGGGGGTCGTGAGTCCGTAGAAGCTGGAGTTGACGGTGCGGAGCACCTTCGTGGTGAGCGCGGGGTCACTCTGAATGGTGGCGGCAATTTCCTGAGACGAGACGTTCTTGTCCTGGGCCAGTTCCAGAACGCGCATGGCCACGCTGGGGAGCGAGGGGAGGTTCTGGCATGTCAGAACCCGGTCGATGACCGGGGTGCCGCCGCGTGGTACACTCGGTGGATTGCTGCTTGCCATAGACACGAGGATCTCCATCCCGTCATGCCCGCCCATTCAGATCGATAGGTAGAACACCCTGAACTTCGGCGGGGACGTGGGATCTTCATCGGTCCGCGCACCCATGATCGTGAGAAGCTGGGGGGCGTAAAAACCAGCGATAGTCCGACTGTATTGCGGTGCTGGCGGGGGCTTATTTCCCCTGGCACGGGTGGAAGCGTGGCGATTCCATGCGCGAACAGGCCCGCAGACCCGCGGCATTGCCGTTAGGGATTGTTCCTCACGCCAGTACAGGTGGACACGCCGCTGTATTGTGGGACCAGAAGGGAGCCGTGGAGCTGGGCTGAAAAGCCGACTCAGCCCTGATTCTGGAAGTAATACCACGCCGCGGCGGCGAGCAATCCAACGACCACAACTGCGATCACGATCTGATTCTGGGACCCACCGCCACCGACCTTCTTCACCTTCGGTGCCGCTTCGATCTTGGTACGCGTCTTCTTCCCCAGTTGGGTGTCGTACCCGCACCCCAGACAGACTCGATCAGTCTGGTTCAGCACACGGTCGCAGCTGGGGCACTGCTTGCCACCTTCGAGGGCCTGAGCACGGCCGCCCAGGTCGAGGAGGAATGCGTTATCACCCTCGGCGGGCTGCTTTGCGGCCGGTTTGGCTGCTGCAGCACCAGGTACCGCCGCGGGCTTCTGCTGGGCTTGCTTGGTCTGCTTGGCACGCTCCACGCACGCTGCACAAATGTAGTTGCCCTTGGCGTCCTTGGTGCGCTGCATCTTGCTGCAGTCCTGGCCGCAGACTGAGCATGGCTTGGCTTCGGTGTTCTGATCTGCCATCGTGACTGCTCCTGACCCACCACCCCATGAACCGGAATCGGGGGGAGGGAGTGTAGACTCGACACGATCCAAGGCGGTCGGCGGACGGTGTTTGTCGAGTGGCGAGGTGGCGGGGGTGCTCTACCTGACCGATCTACTATGGGCCTTCGCGTATCCCGATTGCGTTACCGGTCCAAACACACTCCGCAGCCGCTGCGGCCCCGCCAATGACCAACGACCAACAGCCCAGCCAGGAAGATTTCGCAGGAACCGCCGTGCCCCCGGTTCAGCCAGGGCCGCAGCCTGTCGCGTGGCCGGGACGGACCAGTCCGGACCCGGGCAGCCCGTTCGCGGCGACCATTGCATGGATCGCCGGGGCGCTTCTGATTGGCATCATTGTGCTGCTCAATCAGTTGCCATCACGCTCGGCTGCCTCGCAAGCACCCGCTCCCGTCACCGCCCAGGCAGCAATCGAGCCACCGGAAGTCCTTGACGGGCTGGGAGCGATGTCAAAGTTCCTCGTCAAGCTGTCGCATGCGATCGTGAAGCCAGGGGACACCGCTTCGACCGAAAGCCTGACGCGTCAGGTTGACAATTCAGCTCAGACACAACTTGATCGACTCCGGGCGGCCGTCGTCGTCGCGGAGTTGACGACGCCAGAGGCTGGCCGCGAGCGGCTCTCCATCCTTCAGAATGACTCCAAGCTACCGGATAGCATCCGAGCCGATCTGCTGCTCTTTGATCAGGTGCTCAAAGCCGACAACCCGCGCGAACTGCCCACCGCCACTCAGGAGAGCCTGATTGAACGGCATGGCTGGTTCGCCAAACTTGCACTCTCTCGGGGCCTTGCGGACACGGATGCACAGCGAGCCCCCTTGATCTCCGGTGGCGGAAGAATCCTCCTGGTCATTGCGATGCTCATCGGTGTGGCACTTGTCGCGGTGTTGGGCGGCATCGGATGCTTCGCAGGCGCAGTGGCAATGATCGCGACAGGCCGAATCAAGCCTCGGTTCGAGCCACCCACACCGGGCGGCAGCGTCTTTCTCGAAGTCGTGCCCATCTTCGCTGGCGGCTTTTTGCTGATCAAGGTGCTCGTACCTGTGCTGATCGCAGGGCCCGATGGCAGCCTGCCCGAATGGGCGATGAAGGCCTCGCTCCTTGCGCAATGGGCACTGGTGCCGATCTGCCTCTGGCCACTGCTCCGCAAAACGCCATTTTCCGAGTTCCGTCAGCGAATCGGTTGGCATTCTGGAAAGGGCGTTCTCTACGAAATGCTAGCTGGTGTCTTCGGATACCTCGCGTGCCTGCCTCTTTTCGCCGCGGCGGTCGCGACATCGGTGCTGTTTGCACTCTTCTTCAAGACCACAACTCCAGGAGCGGCTCCGGATGTCAAGAATCCCGTGGTGGACCTGATCGGTCGCGCCAGCCCCCTTGAGTTGCTGATGTTCTTCGTGCTGGCAACCTGCTGGGCACCACTCGTTGAGGAAGCCGTCTTCCGGGGAGCTTTCTTCCGGCACCTTCGGTCTCGGATCCCGCTGCTCGCCGCCGCGGCCATCAGTGCATTTGTCTTCGGCGCCATGCACGGGTATGAGTTCTTCATGCTTGGCCCGGTGATGTCGCTGGGATTTGCGTTCGCCCTCATTCGCGAGTGGCGAGGCTCACTGGTCGGCTGCATGACGGCTCACTTCCTCCACAACGCCACGGCACTGAGCTTCATGCTCCTGCTGCTGCCGGTACTTCGCGACTGAAGCACTTCCCCCGAGGAACCGATTTGAGCGCCAGACCACCCACCGATGAACAACTTTCCGCCGCGGCGACGGCCCTTCGCAGTGGCAGACTGGTCATCCTTCCCACCGAGACCCTCTACGGAGTCGCAGTCAATGCCGCGGACCCGCGCGCCGTGGCTCTCCTGCGCGACGTGATGACGGTGAGAACCGGCCTTCCAGCCAACTTCCCCGCCGCGACCTGGCACGCGGCGGATCCGTCCGAGGTCATCCAGACTCTCGAACTGCAGCGCCCCGATCATCTCCTTGCGGCTGAACAACTTCTGCCTGGTCCCGTCCGATTGCTCCGCCACCTCGATGGCGAGGCGAACAAGCGTGCACAGGCACGTCTTGGCGTCGCACCCGGAGTGCTCGAATCCGATGGCAACTGGTCTGTCCGTGTGCCCGAGTGCACACCCACTCGGCGTGTGATCAAGGAATCGGGCATTCCTGTCCTGATTGAGCGATTAGCCGCGGTCGGACTGGGAGATGGTATTTCACTTCTGAAAGAAACCGTAACGCTCGCCGCGGGTATTGGTATCAACCATGTCATCGACATCGGTCCGACGCGATTCGGCGGGCCGTCAACCCCGGTAGAACTCGGGGAAACTGGTGTTCGAGTTGCTGGCCCTGGTGTCTACGAAGCTCGGTACATTCGAAAGAAGATGCTCCGAAACCTTCTCTTTGTCTGCACGGGAAACACTTGCCGCAGCCCCATGGCTGAGGCGATCGCACGCGACATGCTGCGCCGTGCCGGTGAAGAAGCGGTGAGCGTCGGCTCCGCCGGCATCGCCGCGGCTGAGGGGGCTGCCATGACTCCCGAGGCACGCGAAGCACTAGGCGATATGGGCATTGCCGCCCACAACCACCGCAGCCGCGGGCTTGATCATGAGATGATCGCAGCAAGCTATCGCATCTACGCCCTGACACGCGCCCATCAACGCGCGATTCAGGCTTCACTGGGGGCTGCGGAAGCCGCAAGGGTGCAACTGCTTGACCCCGCCGGAGGCGACGTTGCAGACCCGATTGGCGGCCCCATCGATGAGTATCGCGATACGGCCGCCCGCATTGAACGCATGATCCGCACGCGGCTTGCCGAACTGGGCATTCAAGTGCCCGAACCCCTCGGCAAGACTTCCGCCTGATCCCCGCGATCACGCGCCCTGCCTATTGCGTTCACGATGTGCCAAGAGTCGCTTCGATCGCCTCCCACACCGTTTCTACCGTGATTTTGTCGATGGCGCATCGGTCTGGGTGGTCGTTGGCACTCAGCGCTTCCGGCAGCGACGGATCTGCAGTGATGATTGCCTCACGCCCGCTGGGACGGGTGGGGATTAACGTCCAGCGATGATCGGTGGGGCCAAAGAGGCTGACCAAGGGCGTTCCCATCGCCGCGGCGATATGGCGAGGGCCCGTGTCGTTGGTCACGACAAGACTTGCGCCCGCAATGATCGGTTTGAGCGCCCCGAGCGTGATCCCGCAGGATGCAAGGCTGACTGGCCGCGTCGCTTTGGCATGACCAATGACAGCCTCGATCACCTCAGCTTCGGCGGGGGAACCGTTGACAACGATCTGCATGCGGCGGTGCGTCGCGAGCAGATCCGCAATCGCCGCAAACCGTTCGGCGGGCCAGCGCTTGGCTGGGTTGTTGCCGCCGGGATTGAGAATGGCGTAAGGGAGATCCAGGTTGATCCCGGCGCGGTCCAGCACGGTCTTCGCCGCGGCGTGCTGAGCGGGAGATACGCCCAGCTCCATGAACACCCCGGATGTGAATGCCAACGGAATCGGTGTGGCACACAGGGCGTTGTAGCGAGGCTGGTATTCGTGCAGGATTGATTCCGCGGCATCCCAGTAGTACCGGCAGGCGGGGATGATGGCAAACTCACCATCGCCGCGGCGGGGTGCAACGAGTTTTTCGGTCAGCAGGAATCCGCGGCCATCACGGTTGTAGCCGATCCGCCGCGGGATTCCGGCAATCCGAGTCACCAGGGCAGTGGAGAAGGAGTTGGTGAGCAAGAGGGCGGTGTCGTACATCCGCGGGCGAACCTTCGCCGCGAGAAGCTTGGGGCCAAAGACGCCGCCGCCCCGTTCAACATGGAGTTCATCCACGAGCGATGAGCCAGCGAGGAGCTCATCGATCCCGGGGCGGCAGAGAGCGCCGATGAAGGAGCCCTTGAGGCTGTCGCGCAGGAGCCGAAGTGCCGGGGTGGCCATGACGACATCGCCGACCCAGCTGGGCAGGACGACGAGCAGTCGCAGGGGCTTGACGGGGGTGGTGGCGGGCACGAAGCGAAAAGTAGCAGTGTGAAGGGCCGCCGGGCGAACGGACGGGATCAGATGGCCTGGGCGGGCGTCGCCACGGGGTAGGCGATGCGGGCGTGGAACATGCTCGCGAGCGTTCTGGAGACCGACTCGACGATGAGGTTGAGTTCGCGGAGGGTGAGTTCGCAGTCATCGAACTGACCGTCCATAAGGCGACGGTTGGCGAGGGTTCGCACCAGGGATTCGATGCGGCTGGGGGTCGGGTCTGCGAGTGTTCGGGTGGCGCTTTCGACAGCGTCAGCGATCATGAGGATCGCGCATTCCTTGGAGCGGGGGCGAGGGCCGGGATACCGATACTCGAACTCGTCTGGGATGTAGACATCGTCTGGTTCGGTCTCTTCTTCCTCGCGTCCGGGGAGGTGGGGGCCTGCGCCGGCTTTCTGGGCGAGCATCTTGGCGCGGGCGAAGAAGAACTCGACGAGTGTCGTGCCGTGGTGGGCCTCGATGAAGTGCTGGATGTTGCGGGGGAGGCGGAACTCGCGGGCCAGTTCCATGCCGTCCTTGACATGGCCGACGATGATGAGCAGGCTCATCGCGGGGCTGAGGCGATCATGTTTGTTGATGCCGGGCACCTGGTTCTCGACAAAGTACTCGGGCTTGTTCATCTTGCCCACATCGTGGTAGAGAGCGCCGACGTACGTGAGCAGAGAATCGGCCCCGATGGCCTCAGCCGCGGCTTCCGCGATGGATGCCACGTTGAGCGAATGGGTGTAGGTGCCAGGAGCCCGGACCTGGAGTTCACGCAGCAGGGGCTGCTTGGGATCGCGCAGTTCCATCAATGTCAGGCCGGTGGTGACATTGAAGAGTTGTTCGAGCATGGGGAGGAGGAAGAGGGCCACGCCGCCGGCGACGAGCGTGCCACCCGCGGCGAGTGCCGCGTCGATCAGGATCTCACGCCAGACTTCACCCACCAACGGGCGTTCGATCAGACTGAACACCACGGTGGCGGCCGAGACGCCGAACGCCGCGAAGGTCGAAGTGCGGAACAGGCTGTTGCGGTCGCGAATCTCCCGTAAGGTCCAGACAACGCACGCAATGCCGGCGATCATGACGGCAACGGTGCCAGCGGACTCACGCAGCGCGAGGCAGACCAGGAGGCCGTGGAGCAGGCCATACGCGAGTGCACTGCGTCGGTCGTACGCGATGCACATGAGCATGGCGACGAAGACAGTGGGGGTGATGGAGGTGATCGCCGCGAACTGGGGTGCCATGGCCGTGGCAACGCACGCCATGAGCAGTCCGATCAGCAGCACGCCGGCCAGGCCCATCATCCGCGAGACTTTGCTGCGAATCCGTGGACAGAAGAGGACGGTGTAGCCGGTGAGTGCGAGCGTGATCGCGCCCGAGGCTGCAGCGATTCCCACGAAATTGGCCCAGCGGCGCAGCGGGTCGGAGTTGCTCGCGTAGTAGTCGACTTCCGCTTCAAAGAGCTGATGCTGTGCCTGCGTCAGGGGTTGTCCCGACTGGTAGATGATCTGCCCGACCGGCGTTTCCACCCGAACCGGCCCGATGGCCGCGGCTGCGTCGTTCTGGTCCTTGGTCGTGCTGGCCTCATCAAACGTGAACGTCGGCTTGGGCTCAAAGAGGAGGCGATTGACTACGAGTTCCCGCGCGGGACCGGTGAAGCCTGCATCGCGAGCGAGCACACCAGCCACATCAGCGAGAGCCTTGTCTTCGACGTTGACCACCTCGCCCCGGAACACGGTCTGTGGTTTGCCCCCATCGACGATCAGTTTGACTGACTGATTGGTGCCTTCCTGCACGGACTTCTGATAGGTTCGTTGATCAAGCAGGGGGCGGAGTTTGAGAAGCGACGCAAGCGTGCGGACCTTGGAAACCCACGCGGCACTGGGGTTGCCTTCGACTGCCTCGGCCTTGACGGCCACGAGCAGCGGGGCACTCAGATTGAACTGCTCACGAATTGAGCGATCCACGGCGTCGACGGTGTCCACCGAGGCAAGCGCCTTGGGCAAGTTTTCGATTGACTGCGTGATGGCATCAATGACCGCAGCATCAGCAACGTACACGCGAGGGGTACGCTGGCGTTCAGATTCCTGCGCCTTGACCGTGAGGACCTGATCCTCGATGGTCATCTTCGTTCGAACGAGTCGCGTCTCGTCCATCACGCGGCCGATTGCCACAAGCGGCTGATCGCGCGTCCAAGAGATCATCAGACTTGCAATCACGGCGAAACCCACAACGACCAGAAGCCCAAGCCCGGTGTTTGCGGAGAGCAGGGAGCCCACCACCCGATCGGTGATGCCGTCCTGGTTCAGCAGGCGTTCCGCCAGATCCTGGCGACGGCTGCGAACGCTGCGTGTCAGCGATTCAACACGCGACTGTTTTGTCTGAGAGTCTTTTCCCATAGGTCCGAGCCCCACCAGGGGCCCGTCACACTGCTCGTCACCAATCGTGAAGGGTACATCGTCCGGATGCCGCCGTCCGCACTACCCGCACTTCACCCGAACAGGGTATACCGCTCAGGAAACGTGTCGCGGGACGTTGTTTGGGGTTTGGGAAAGTTGCCGCAGCCAAACCCTTCAGGGGGCGTATACTGGGGGCTCACGGCATGAGGTTGGCGTTTGGGTTCTTCGTAGTGGCGGAGTCCCGCCCCCCTTCGCTCTCTTGTTGCCGGTGTCGGAGAAGACTGTCCGATGGAAAAGATGTTTTACACGCTCGAAGAGGCCGCCGCGAAGCTCGGCAAGTCCACTGATGAAGTGCGCGACATGGCCAAGAGCGGCCAGCTGCAGGAGTTCCGCGATCGCGACAAGCTCATGTTCAAGCGTGAGCAGGTGAATCTCCTTGCCGGCGGCGGCGGGGATGATGACATCATTCCGCTCGCGGGTGACAGCGGCGAACTGGAGCCGATCTCCCTCGCATCCTCGGGCAGCAGCGCGGGCATCCCGCTCAGCCGCGACGAGAAGGAATCCACCGGCATCAGCATCTTCGAAGCTGAAGAGACCGACGACAGCGACCCATCGGCCGTGACCCGCGTTTCAAGCGCTGGCGGCGGCATGGTCGATCCCGGCGAAGACCCCAAGAGTGCCTCGGGCTCGGGCGGCCTGCTCGATCTCACCCGCGAAGGCGATGACACATCGCTTGGCGCGAACCTCCTTGAAGATGTCTACGGCTCAGAGACCGTGGCCCAGCAGACGTCCATCGAGCCCTCGCAGGGCGGCGGCGATCTCTTCGAATCGCCCACGGGCGGCAGCGAAGTCGCGGCTGTTGGTTCTGGCTCGGGCATGATGGTGATGGCCGAGGCCTACGACGGCGCAGGCTCTGGCCTCGTCGGCGGTCTGGCGATCGGCATGATCGCTTCGATCGGCATCGCCGCGTTCACCGTGATCATGGGCATCACCTCCACCTACGGTGGCGGCATGGTGGCCAAGGTCGGCGAGAACTTCATGATTCTGGTGGGTGTCATGGGCGGCATCACGCTCGTGGGCGGCCTGCTCGGCTTCGTGATGGGCCGTCGCTCCTGAGCGATGGCGGAGCTGGAACAACCTGATTGATCCTGAAAAGGTGCGGCCGCTGGCCGCACCTTTTTTCATTTCCAG
>JBILUL010000302.1:0-3005 GCA_044371005.1 Phycisphaerales bacterium
TCATGCACCCGCGGCGAAGCACGCTGATGCCGCGGCTCACTTCCACCCGCACCCTCCGGGCTGGGCGATCAATCTGGTGCTGGGCATTCTCGCGATCGCGGCCTTCGCTGCGATTCTGCCCCTCAAGATGGGCGGCGAGCATGGTGGCTGGCTGGCTCACATGGTGGATTCTTCCAGTGCTCACTACACCGGAGCCGCGGCGTACGCCGCGGGTCATGGTGGCGAGCACGCTCACTCATTGTTCTTCGGGTACGACGCGCACAAGGCCATGATGGTGGTCTCGGGCGTGGTGGGCTTCATCGGCATCTTCGTCGCGTTCATCCTGCACTATGCGGGACGGACGACGGCTCGCACCTCGCGTGCGGATGCGTTGCTGCCTCTGTTTGGTCCGCTGGCCAAGGCGGCGCAGGGCAAGTGGTTTGTTGATGAGATCTACGACGTGCTGATCGTCAAGCCGTTGTGGGTGATTTCGAACATCTTCGCGCTGGTCGACAAGTACGTGGTGGACGGTCTGGTGGACTTTGCGGGCTGGTTGCCGCGGGCCATCGGGCGGACGCTGCGTCCCAGTCAGAGCGGTGAGCTCCACGGGTACGCGGCCGGCATGGCGGGCGGCCTTGCGGTTCTCATTCTCATCGTGCTGCTGGTGACGTTCTAAGGGCCACTCTCGCATGATTCTTCTCTCATTGATTGCCATTCCTCTGGTCTTTGCGGTGCTGGTCGCCGTCTCAGGAGCCGCGCAGGCGAGAATGATCTCGCTGATGGGCATGCTGCTGAGTGCCGCGGTCGCGGTGTATGGACTGGTGACGTTCAACTGGGCCGACGGAGCCAAGTTCGCATTCCCATGGACCATTTCATGGCTGAGTGAACTGGGCATCAGCCTGAGCGTCGGAGCCGACTCGGTTTCGATGCTTCTCATCGCGTTGACCGCCCTCCTGGGGCCGATCTGCGTGATTGCGTCGAAGACCGCCGTGACTGAACGGCTCAAGACGTTCTACGGCTGCCTGCTGGTGCTGCAAGCCGCGATGTTCGGTGTGTTCGCGGCACGCGACCTCATCCTCTTCTACATCTGCTTCGAGTTCACTCTCGTGCCGATGTTCGTGCTGATCAGCATCTTCGGCTCGACCAACCGCAAGCACGCGAGCGTCAAGTTCTTCCTCTACACCTTCACCGGCTCGGTCATTGCTCTGGCCGGTCTTGTGTATGTCGCTTGGTTCAATGCTCATCTGCCTGCCAGCGCCACCAAGGAAGCGCTGATTGCTGCGGTGCAGTCGCAGTCGGTGGTCCCGGGCACGGGCATGTGGACGTTTGATATCGACATCCTCGCCGCGGCGGCACGGAAGATGTCGACCACGCAGCAGTCATGGGTCCTTCTGGCACTGCTCTCCGGCTTTGCCGTGAAGGTCCCGCTCTTTCCTGTTCACACGTGGCTGCCGCTGGCTCACACCGAAGCACCGACGGCAGGTTCGGTCATCCTGGCTGGCGTGCTGCTCAAGCTGGGTACCTACGGCATCTTCCGCTTTGCGATTCCCTTCGTGCCCGCGGCGATGGCCGAGTACGCTCCGCTGATTGCACTTCTGTGCATCGTGGGCATTCTCTATGGCGGGTTGATCTGCTGGGTGCAGACGGACGTCAAGAAGTTGGTCGCCTACTCGTCGGTGGCGCACCTTGGTTTCTGCGTGCTGGGGCTCGCCGCGTTGAACACGACGGGCATCAGCGGTTCGATCCTCTACATGATCAATCACGGTCTTTCGACCGGCGCACTCTTCCTCTGCATCGGCATGATCTATGAACGCTACCACACGCGTTCGATGAAGGAACTGGGCGGCCTGGCGGCGAAGATGCCGGTCTGGTCGACGTTCATGGTCTTCTTCGCGATGGCGTCCGTCGGCCTTCCTGGCCTTAACGGGTTCGTCAGCGAGTTCATGTGCCTGCTGGGCACGTTCCAGGCGAGCAGCGCGTGGGGCAGCAGTGCTGGCATTGAGAATGGCGCGATGGATGCCGGGCTCTGGGGTTCGGCGAAGGCCGCGCACATCGGTTCGACCGATGGCAACCTTGGACCCTGGTACGCAGCGATCGCCGGCATCGGCATGATCATCGCAGCGATGTACCTCCTGCTGATGGTGGGCAAGGTTGTCTGGGGTCCGCTGGTTGAGCCGCACGGTCACGGTGGACACGGGCATGGCCATGGCGATCATGGGCACGGTGCGGCTGAGTCGCACGGTGTGCTGCCGGTCGACCTCAATGCCCGTGAGATCGGGACGCTGGTTCCCCTCGCGGTGCTCTGTGTGGTGATGGGTGTCTATCCCAAGCCCTTCCTCTCGGCTCTTGAAGGGCCTGTGAATCAGACGGTGAAGCTTGTCAATGATGCCCGTGCAGCGGGCATTCAGATTGGTCACTCGACTCCTCACGCTCCGGCCAATGCCGCCGCGGCGACGACCCAGGGGCACGCTCAATGATCGAACGAATCGCCTACCTCTGGCCCGAGATTGCGCTCTTCATCACGACGTGCGTGGTGATGGTGCTGGGGCTCTCACGAACGTACGCGCTCCGCAAGGCTACTGCACTGGTGGCTGGCCTTGGAACGCTGGCTGCAACAGTCCTGGCCGCCTTGACGACACCCGATGGTGACCAGGTCACCGCCGCGGCTGGGCAGATCTATCTGGCCTCCATGGTGCCCTACGCCAAGTGCATCATCGGTGCTGTCGGCCTTCTGCTGCTGCTCCTGATGGCGGGCACCGTCGATCGCGCTGAGGAAGCGGATATTGCCAAGGGTGTTCGTGCGTTTGATCCGCTGCGGAGCAACCGGGCCGAGTTCTACGCCTTCTTCCTCTTCTCGCTCACCGGCCTCATGCTCTGTGCAGATGCCGATGACCTGATCTGGCTCTTCCTCGCGCTGGAGCTCACGAGCCTTCCGACGTACATCATGGTTGCCATCTCGACGGCTCGCAACCGCGGCCGCGAGGCAGGCGTGAAGTACTTCTTCCTTGGTGCGCTCGGTGCAGCGA
>JBILUL010000180.1:0-9700 GCA_044371005.1 Phycisphaerales bacterium
AGCTGGCAGAACGAAACGCGGCGATCAGTCGCAAGGAAGCGGCGAAGGCGACCGCGGTGGCCAGCTTCTTCAGTGACATGCTCAAGGGCGTGGGGCCGATGGTCGCCGCGGGTCGCGATACGCAGCTCCTTCGCGGCATTCTGGATTCCACCTCCCAGCAGCTTCCCACTCGCCTCAAGGATGATCCGGAAGTCCAGGGCCTGCTCCGCGGCACCATCTCCGGCGTCTACCACGATCTGGGTGACACCAAGACCGCATACGCCATGGCAACTCAGGCTGTCGAGCTGCTGGAAAAGTTAGTGCCTTCCGATTCGCTCGAACTTGCCGAGGCGCTCAACAACCTGGCGGTCTGCACCAGCAACATCATGAAGCCGCAGGATGCCATGGTGCTTGCGGAGCGTGCGAAGGCGATCTTTGTCGCCGCGGATGCGAAGGGGGTGGCCGGGGCCCGGCGCGGTGCCGGACTGAGCGAACTGGGGATGGGTGATGCGCTGCGCGTGCAGGGAAAGCCCGCCGATGCCGTGGAGCATTACCTCGCGGCTTCACAACTGCTGGATGGTGCGCCCGACGCGACGCCCACCGACAAGGCGGAGACGGCCCGCGGGCTGAGCAACGCCTATCTCGATCTTTCCAATGGCAAGGAAGCACGCCGATACGCCCAGCAGGCTCGCGATGCCTTTGCCGTGATCTATGGCGAGGAGGCAGTCAGCACGGCCTATGCGGATGATCTTCTCGGCAGCGCGTGCTACATGGCGCTCGACTATCAGGAGAGTGTGAAGGCACATCGCCGCGCGGTGCAGGTGGCTCGTCGCATTCTGCCTCCCACGCATCCGATTCTGGGGCAGATGATCAGTCGCCTTGGGATGGCGGTGCAGACCTCCGGCGATCTGAAGCAAGCAGAGACGCTGCATGAAGAGGCCCTCACGATCATCGCCGCGAGCAGTGAGCCGGACCATCAGCGCATCGGCTACATGTACTTCAATCTCTCGACGCTGCAGACCGATCTGGGGCAGTACGACAAGAGCTTGGCGAGCATCGCCAAGGCCAGGGAGATCTTTGTCCGCATCATGGGTGAGGATCATCCGCGGGTGACCGCGTGCTATGGGGCAGCGAGCAATGCGCTCACGCTGGCGTGTCGCTGGAAAGAAGCGGAAGTTTCCGTTCGAGATGAGCTTGCTCGGGAACTCAAGACCAAGAAGCCCGATGATCCCTCGCTGTCACCCGCGCGTGCACGCATGGGTCAGATTCTCGCCGAGCGAGCGTGGGAAGATTTCGTGGCCGCCACAGATGCGACCCAGCGAGCCGCGGCACACGCCAAGGCACTCGAGAGTCTTGCCCTGGTGAAGGAAGCCGCCGCGGCTCGAGATGCAACGCTCCCGCCGGACCACTGGCTCCGGGGCAACATCCACAGCCTGCTCGGCGATGCGATGGTGATCGCCGCGTTGAGTGAACCCACGCCAACCAAGGAAGGATTTGACGCGGCCTCACGCGAACTGCTTGATGGAAACAGCGTGATTGAAAAAGGCATCGCTGCGGTGCCGCCCCAGTATCGGGAGCGGGTTTCAGCGTTCGCCACGCTGCGCGAGGCGAGATTGGCCTACGCACGCTGGACGGTCTGGGCCGATGTGAAGGCCAGAGACGAACTCGCGACACTGCGAGAAGAGACTCCTCAGGCCTATCGCCATCTCATTCCTGCTGACCGTGCGAAGTGATGTTCCGCACGAAGCAGGCGAGAGCCGACGATCACGTCTCCCACGCCTTGGTCACTTCCTCGACCAGTTTGCGGAGCTTGGCGGTCACTCGATGTTTGGCGACGTAGACCTCGGCTGGCTTGATGCCGCATTCGCGTGCCGCGGCTTCGACGCTGGCTCCGCGCACCGCCACCAGTTCAAACGCGAGAATCGTCTTCTCATCCATCTCGCTCTCAGCCTTGAGCTTGGCGAGCGACTGGCGATAGATGGCCCGTTCGACGTGCTCGCCCCAGATCTGTGAGACGCGGGATTCATCGGAGAGATCAAAGAGCGCGGTCTGCGTGCCGCCGACTCCAGCGCGGGCCTTGCTGCGGAAAGTGTCGGCGACCTTGTTCTGGGCGATGCCGAAGATCCACGAGTGCAGGCGTCCTTTTTCGCGGCTGTAGCGACCCATGCGATACGCGCTGACGAAATCGACGAGTGTCTGCTGCGCGACTTCCGTGGCGTCGTCTTCGCCCAAGCCGGCAGAACGTGCGAAGTCCTCGATCACGCGGCGGTAGCGGGTGTCGAACTCCGTCCACGCCGCGGCGTCGCGCTCGTCTTTGAGCGAGTTGAGCAGCAAGGTGGTGGTGATCGGAAGGTCTGCCACGGCCGCATGATAGTGGGGGTGCCGCCCTGCCAACCCGCCCAAAGGGCCGGAAAACGGGCGCGGATCCGGCCGGTGTGGCACAGCATGCTCGATTTGGGACCCGGATTTGAGGTTTTACGCCCGTTCAACCGCCCGCGGGCTCAGGGCTCCTGAGGCCCGATGTAGACGGCCAGGTACCGATACAGGTCATCGGTGCGGGAGTAGGGAATGCTGTCCCAGACCGTGGTGGTCGAATCCACCACCACGCGGCTGCGCGTGCCGTCGTTGTTGGTGACGGTCGCCACGCCCCGGCTGCTCACATCACGCGGCATGCTCGTATACCCCTGCGTGAACTGCGTCCGGCTGAACTCATTGGCCAGATACACCTTCGTGGCCCCCAGTGTGCCCGCAAAGGCAATCAGCTTGTCCGTGCCCGGGTAATACTGCGATTCAAAGCGGCTCTCACCCAGCACCCGCTCCCCGGGTGCCAGCACGAACTTCTCCAGTTCCGCCATCGTCTTGTGCTCGACCCGCACCGGTGTGCCGCCAGCTGGCCCCGCAGCCTGCAGCGTGGCCGGCGCGCCCGTCGGCGTGTAGTAGTCCTTCCACGTGTTGCCCGCGCACCCTCCCAGAAGGAACGCGGCGACACCAGACATCAAGGCCATCGATACACAGCGGCGATTCATGGCCGAATGATATCGCGATACACAATGGCGCGTATCAGCGTCGGCTTTGAGACGCTGGTGCGTGCTTCCTACCCGTTGCGTCGGTGAGGAAGCTCATCGAAGGCGGCTCCAGACATTTAGATGTCTCACGCCCCGGGTGTGAAGCACGCAGCGGCCGCCGAGCCGGTCCGCTACGTGCCATTGGAGCGAGGTCGTTGGTCATGATCCGGTAAGCTGGGCTCGTACAGTGAGTAGTCGGAAGGGGTTTCAGTCGCGGGTGAACTCGGGACTTTCGCCGGGTCTGAGAACCGCGCGGGGTGTGACAGAGGGCGGTCTGGCGTGACCTGGGCGTTGCAGGTGACTTACTCGGCCTGGTCTGCGTCACCCGGACATCCGGTGCTTCCTGCGAAGAAGTTGCCTTGAACCGTAGCTTTGGAGATGAAGGTGGCAGTCTGAAATGGACACTTCAGGACTGACCGATGTAGGTGGTGGTCGAAGGACCCGCCGGGAAGGGCGAAGTGTGTGGTGCCTTTCCGTCAGGGTTCATGAGGAGTGTTGTCATGGCAGCTGCATCTGTACCGCGGCTTGGTGGAACGAGTGCTGCAGGCCGGCTCGCACGCCGGTGCGTGGTCTCGGCGCTTTCGCTGTCGGTCCTGGCGGGCTCCTTCGTGGGTGTGTTGGGTGCGGCGAGTTCCCGGGCGTCTGCCGCGGATGGCACGACGGTGCCGGGAGCGACGTCGCGAGATCTGACGATTCACTGGATGGTGGATACGAGCGACCTTGAGAAGCGCTTTGGCACCGGTACGGACTGGCAGGCGCAGATGCCCTTTGGTGATCTGCCGATGCGGCGCGACATGGTGTGTCTGTACGAGCACTGGTTTGCGTCGGATGTGCGCAGCATCGGCGTGAGTGTCACCAAGGAGGCGGATTATTACACTCGCTACGCCAGGACGATCGAGCATGTGCTCAATGAGCGCGTGCCGCAGGGGTTCGAGGGTGCGGTGTGCATCGACATCGAGTTTCTCACCAAGTTCTGGGGCGATCGCACCAATGGGCCTGGGCTGTATCCGACCATCAACTACGGCAAGAAGTACTACGACGAGTGGTATGACTACATCCGCATCCGTCAGCCCGACCTCATCCAGGGGTTGAACGCGGAAGCGGCGGAGCGTGTGCTCGCGGAGACATTCGAAGCCGCGGTGCGGGAGTGGTTTACCTTCACCATCAACAAGATGAAGGAACTGCGGCCTGGCACGAAGTTCGGCTTCTATGGGCTGCCGTATGGCTGCCGTCACGGGCAGTACGCGCGGCCTGATCCGAACCCGGAACGTCAGGCCAACGACCGGCTCAACTGGATGGTTGAGATTGCGGATGTGCAGTTCCTGCCGGTCTACCAGAACCGCTTCACCGTGCCCGATGGACAGCGTCCGGCCAACTGGCACGAGATGACCATCGCGCAGAGCCGCGCCTGGATCTCTGACAACATCGACGAGGCACGGCGGCTCGATGCCAACAAGCCGGTCTACGTCCTGGCGTTTTCTCGCTATCCCAACGAGTGCATCGGCCACGAGAACGAGTGGCTCGATGACCTCGCGCTCGACAGCCAGTTCCGGTATCCCAAGGAAGCCGGCGCCGATGGCATCGTCATCTGGGACTTCATCTCGAATGAGCGTGAGTACAACGAACTTCGCACCTACCTGACCGACAAGGTCTTCCCGATCCTGAACCAGGTCGCGACGCGGCCACCCGCGCCGCCCACGCCTCCTGGCGGTGGTGGCGAAACACCTCCTGCCGGTGGCGGCGAAACGCCTCCCGCTGGTGGTGGCGAAACACCTCCTGCCGGCGGCGGTGAAACGCCTCCTGCTGGTGGCGGCGAGACGCCTCCCGCTGGCGGCGGTGAAACACCTCCTGCTGGTGGTGGCGAGACACCTCCTGCTGGTGGTGGCGAAACGCCTCCCGCTGGTGGTGGTGAGACTCCTCCGGCTGGCGGTGGCGAAACGCCTCCCGCTGGTGGCGGCGAGACTCCTCCGGCTGGCGGTGGCGAGACGCCTCCTGCCGGTGGTGGCGAGACTCCTCCGGCTGGCGGCGGTGAAACACCTCCTGCCGGTGGCGGCGTGACTCCTCCGGCTGGTGGTGGTGAAACGCCTCCTGCCGGTGGCGGCGAAACGCCTCCCGCTGGTGGTGGCGAGACTCCCCCTGCTGGCGGCGGTGAAACGCCTCCTGCAGGTGGTGGCGAAACACCTCCGACCGGCGGCGGTGGTGGTGGCGGTGGAGAGGTTCCTCCGACCGGCGGTGGTGGTGGCGGCGGTGGAGAAGTGCCCCCGACCGGCGGTGGCGGTTCGGGCAGCGGCGGCGGAGTCGCACCTCCGCCTCCCGCGGGCGGCGGCGGCGGAAGCGCGGGCGGCTCAGAGCCTCCGAGAACTCCCACGGCGTCGAAGAACACACCGACGCGTCGACTCGGCGTCACTCGATCGGCCAAGCAGGTGACAAGTCGGCCCAAGGCCAAAGTCGTGAGCAGCACGACGCCGCTCAAGCGACTTCCCTTCCAGGTCCGTTCGCTCAGCGTGCCCCGGAGCATGGCGAACCGGACGACCAAGGTGGTGCCGCTCAAGCAGAAGCGGCCCACCGACCTGCCCGGAACGACGGCTTCAGTGCCGGATGACAGGTAAGCAGCAACTGACTCTCGAAACGACAACGCCCGCCTGGCAAGCCAGACGGGCGTGTGTCTTTTTCGTTTCCACCGAGAGCCCAGACGCCAGCCACGTGGCGTCTGGATCAGGGGGTTGTGGCTGAATCAGCGGCCTTCGGCGTGACGAGCACAAGGCTCAGCAAAGCCCGGAGGCCACGCGACTTCAGACCATTTCCTTCAGGCCCTTGAGGGGGCGGACCTTGATCACCGTGCGGGCCGGACGGGCCTTGACGGTCATCATCTCGCCGGGCTTGAACGGATTGGGCTTCTGAGCAGCCTTGGTGGCGGGCTTGTGGATCGCGCTGATCTTCATCATGCCCGGAACCACGAACACCTTGGGCTTGTCGGGCGAGGGCTTCGCGAGATCGACGCCGATCACCTTGCCCAGGATCTCGAACACGCCAGCGACCTGCTTCTTGCTGACGCCTTCGACATGCTCAGCCAGAATCGCGAACAGTTCGCTCTTCTTGCGGGGCTTGGCGCTCGCGGTGATCTTGGCGGGTTTCGGTGCAGCCTTCGCACCACTCTTGGCAGCCTTACCAGCTTTCTTCGCCATCTTCATTCTCCGTAACGACGAACTTCCTTCACCATGGATGGAAAACGCGCGTTTTCCAACTGGGAAAGCATGTTTTTACCGCACCTGGCGCGCATTCGCAAGTGCGGAAGCCAAAATCCAAGTGAAATTCTGCTCTTTTTTCACATCATGAGCAAAAACCCCCTAGGAATCGATCGGTTTTATCCACAACGGCCTCCCTCGCCCATCACACCTCGATCACCACCGGCGCATGATCCGAATGCCCATCTTCCCGCGCCGCATCGACATGCCGGGCCTCAATCAGCCCCGAAACCAGGGCCTCACTCACATACGCGGCATCAATCCGCCGCCCCTCCCCCCACGGCGACACCCACGTCGGCCCCGCCTCCATGCCATGCTGCACCCGCCACGCATCCGCATACCCCAGCGTCGCCAGCAGTCCAAGCCGCTGCCCGCACAGCAGCACATCACCCGTATCACTCCCCCGCGCCGTGTTCAGGTCGCCGATGATCACATGCCGCTGCGCACGCCTGGCCCGAGCCAGCTCAATCACCCGATTCCAGTGCGAAGTCTTGAGCGTCGGCAAGGCATCGTCGGCGATGTGCACGCCCGTCACCCAGATCTGCGACTCGGGTATCCACAGGTCCACCTCCCGCCCCGCAAAGGCCACAGGCGTCGATTCCACCTGAATCCCAGGCCTCGACGCCACCAACATGCCATTGGCTCGCCCCGGACGGTGCGAAGCCACCTGCTCCACCAGGCCATGATCGGCAAGCACCGCACGCAGCTGGCCACCCCGGGTCGCCCGGAACTCGCTGAGAACCACGACATCCGCACGCTCCTCCACCAGCGTCAGCAGGATCTCGGGAATTCGTCTGGGGCCGCCCCCGTGCAGGATGTTCCAGAACAACAGACGCATGCAGTGCCGCTACGGTACGGTTCACCCGTGCCCCCCGTACCCCCCCTCATCCGCCCACTCGTCCCCATCGACAGCCCCGACGACCCGCGGCTTGCCGCCTACCGGCATCTGACCGACGCCGACCTGCGCGCCGCCCAACTCAACGGCCAGGCCCCCTTCTTCATCGCCGAGAGCGAAGGCGTCGTCCGACACCTCCTGGCCTCCCCCTTCCCCATCCGCTCCATCCTCGCCACCCATCACCACGCCACCGTCAAGATGGCCGATGTCCTCGGCGGACTGGATCCGGCAGTGCCCATTTACACCGCTCCGGACGCCATCATCGAATCCATCACCGGGTTCACATTCCATCGCGGCGTCATCGCCTGCGCCAGCCGGTGCCCCGAACCACCGCTGGCTTCGATCCTCGCTCAGGCCCGCACCCTGGTCATCTGCGAAGACCTTTCCAACATCGAGAACCTCGGGGCCGTCTTCCGCAACCTGGCCTGCATGATCGCCTCACCCGCCGCGGTTCTCCTCGCCGGTTCCTGCTGCAACCCACTCAACCGACGCAGCCTGCGCGTCTCCATGGGCCACGCCCTGCGCATCCCATTCGCCACCGTCGAGCAGTGGCCCGCAGCGATCGATGTGGTGCATCAGGCCGGATTCGCGACGTACGCCATGACGCCTCGGGCACAGGCAACGGATCTGCGAGAAGTCCGCCGCGGCGAGAAGGTGGCTCTCATTCTGGGTGCTGAGGGGCCGGGCCTGAAGGATCAGACGATTGACGCCGCGACGCATCGGATCAGGATTCCCATGTCGCCAGGCTCGGACTCGCTCAACGTGGCCACCGCGCTGGCCGTGGCACTCTGGCAGCTTGCGTGAAAGTCGCTGACGTTCAGCCGCGGCAGGCTTCGATGCGAGCCGGGAGCAACTCGGCCAGTTCCATGGCAAGCATGCCGCCGCTCGCGCCCTTGAGGCGAGCCCACTCTTCGCCCGCCGCGGCGTGAGCCAGGACGGAAATGCAGGCCAGATCAAGGAGCGATGGCCCCGCTGGTTTGGCGGGCGCACCAGACCTCGCCCGGGCCATGTCGAGCAGCGGATTGATCGGTTCGGGGCCGTGCTGGGCGATCAGTCCGGCGATGATGCCCGCGAGCACATCACCCGTGCCCGCCGTGGCCATGCAGGGGTGGCCTCGGTCACAGACCCAGGTTTCAAGGCCATTGCTGACGACGGTGCCGGCACCCTTGAGGATGACGATGCAGCCGAGTCGCTGGGCGAGTTGTTCCGCGGCTTGCCTGCGTGTGGCCGGGTTGACCGGGTCCGCGGCGATTCGCAGCGGTTCGGCGAGTCGGCGAAACTCGCCAGGGTGAGGGGTGAGAATGGCGCGAGCGCGAAAGTCCTTGAGCAGCGCCGGAACGCGGGCGAGCGCGGAGAGGGCACCGGCATCGACGATGACGGGGGCCTGCTCCTGCTGAACTGCGCGGAGTGCGAGGGCCTGGGTGGAGGCATCGTCGCTCATGCCTGGGCCGATGACCAGGGAAGAGGCGGAGATGAGGAGTTGATCAAGGACTTCCGCCGCGGCGCTGGGGCGGATGGCCCCGACCTCATCGACTTCGAGCGTGGTGGCGGTGGCGCTGGGCGTGAGGGTGAGGACGGTGTCGGCGATGGGGCGCGGGACCATGACGCGGACGAGTCCGCAGCCCGAGCGCAGAGCACCGTGCGCGGAGAGCGCAGGAGCGCCGATCATTCGGACATCACCGGAGGCAGAGCCGCCGAGGATGAGGACGGTGCCAGCGGTGCCCTTGTGCAGGTGAGTGGGGCGGAGTGGAAGCCGCGGGGGTGAGTATGGAACGATCGCCTCACTCATGGGTGTCTCATCGGGCGGCGCGGGGGTCAAGGAGCGGGCTTGGAAGCGGGCGTGGTTTCGATGACCTTGATCTTGAGGCGGCCCATGTTGGAGGCGACGGAGGACATGGAGCTGGCCATTTCACCTTCGGCCAGTTCCGAGACGCCCAGGCAGAGGTGGGTGGCGTCGTAGGTGACGCTGGGAAGGGTGGCATCCAGATCGACCCAGCGGTGCTGACCGTCGATTTCGATGAGTGCCTGAGCCCACATGTGGTAGCCGAAGATCTTCTGCGCCCCCGCGAAGGAGTCGGCGTAGATGAGGCCGCTGGCAACGCGTGCGGGGATGCCGTGAGCACGCAGGAGCGTGCAGAGCAGCACGCCGTGTTCGGAGCAGTCGCCTTCCTTGGTGCGGCAGATCTCGGTGGCGGTGGCGAATCCGACTCCGAGCGACTTCTTGCGGATGAAGGTGTAGACGAAGGAGCGGCAGGCCTGGGCCTTTTCGAGGATGGAGGCGTTCTCGGGAAGGTCCTTTGTGGCACGCTTGGCGGCCTTCTTCACTGCGTCGTCCTCGAGATTGCACATCGAGGTGCTGGCGAGGAAGGCGGGGTTCGTGGCGTCTTCCTTGGGTGCCGCTGCAAAGGGACCGGTGGTGACAGAGAGGAGTGCTTCACGGGGCGAGGTGCGCGAGAACTTCTGGGTGCCGGTATCGGGAAGCGTGGCGAGTTCGCCGTCATCGACGCTCAGCCGAT
>JBILUL010000165.1:0-10945 GCA_044371005.1 Phycisphaerales bacterium
GGGGCTCGCGAAAGTGTTGTCGACGACCAGTACCGGGCCCTTGATGCCCGTGCCCAGCGGTCCCATTGATTTGTCGGAGAGGCCGCGGGGCTTGGAGGTGATCTCGCTGCCGGCCTCGCAGATGGCCCGCACGCTCTTGATGTCGATCACCTTGAGCATCGGATTGCTCGGGGTTTCCAGCCAGATCATCCGCGTGTTGGCCCGCACCGATTCAGCCACTTCGGTGAGATTGGTCATGTCGACGCGCGTGCACTCGATGCCAAGGTGCTGGAAGACCTTGTCGAGCTGGCGGAAGGTGCCGCCGTAGACGTCGTCTGAGAGCAGCAGATGATCGCCCGAGCGAAGCATGTGCAGAATGCAGTCCATCGCGGCGAGCCCGCTTGAGAAGGTAAAGCCGTGTTCGGCGCCTTCGAGTGCCGCGAGGTTGGCTTCGAGGGCCGTGCGCGTGGGGTTCTTGCTGCGGGCGTAGTCGTAGTCATCGATGAAGACGCCCGGTGACTTCTGCACGTAGGTGCTGGTCATGTAGATCGGCGTCATGATCGCGCCGGTGGAGGGGTCGGGCTTCTGGCCGGCGTGAATCGCGTTGGTGCCGAAGCGGTGGGTGTTGGTCTTCTTGGCCATGATGGTCTTTCAGCGTTCTGGTGGTCCCGCGTTGTTTGGGGAGGGGGGCAGGACCGAATGAAAATCCCCGGCAGGGTGTGCCGGGGAGTGTGATGAATCAACCTTGTGGATCAGCCGCGTTTGCGCATGAACTCGAGCACGTCGATCTTGCTGACGATGCCGACGATGCGGCCGTTGTCAACGACGATGCCGACCTGATCGGTCTCGAAGATGCGGAAGAGTTCTTCGATGCGTGCCTTGGGGTAGATGAGGCCGCCGATGGGGTGGCTGATGGTCTTGACGGGGCTGGAGGTGTTGACGGTGCCCGACTGGAGGCCGCGGAGGACATCGACTTCGTGCACCATGGCGACGGGGTTGCCCTTGTCGTCGATGATGGGGACCTGGGAGATGCCGCGGGTCTTGAAGGTGTCGATGACTTCGCCCACAAGCGTGGATTGCGTGGCGGTGGCGATCTGGTGGGGCGGGAGCGACTTGAGGACATCTTCCACCAGGCCCAGATCGCGGTCGGACCCGAGCATGCCGTAGTCCTTCATCCACTGATCGTTGAGGAACTTGGTGGTGTAGCGCGTGGCCGAGTCACAGAGCACGGTGACGACCGTCTTGCCCGGGCCGAGCTTCTTGGCGATTTCAACGGCGATGTGCACGTTGCTGCCTGAGGAGCCGCCGCAGAAGAGGCCTTCCTCGCGGACCAGACGCCGCGCCATGGAGAAGGACTCCTTGTCGTTCACCTGGAAGAACTCATCGACGACCGAGTAGTCCATCGCATCGCAGAGGATGTCTTCGCCGACGCCTTCGACCTTGTAGACGTGCGGGGTGGGCATCGTCTTGGTGTAGAAGTAGTGATAGTGGACGCTGCCGATGGGGTCAACGCCGATGACCTTGATGTGCGGGGCCTTCTTCTTGAGGAAGCGGCCGACGCCCGAAACCGTGCCGCCCGTGCCTGCGCCGGCGACGAAGGCATCGAACTTGCCATCGGTGTCGGACCAGATCTCCGGTCCGGTCGAAAGCTCGTGGGCATCGATGTTGAGCGGGTTGTGATACTGATTGACGTAGAAACCGTTGGGCGTCTCGCGGGCGATTCGCTTGGCGGTTTCCACGTAGTGCTGGGGGCTGTCGCCGGGCACATCGGTGGGGGTGATGACCACCTCAGCGCCGAAGCTCTTGAGCATGTTCACCTTCTCCATGCTCATCTTGTCGGGCATGGTGAAGACACAGCGATAGCCCTTCACCGCGGCCCACATCGCCACACCCTGGCCCGTATTGCCGCTGGTGTTCTCGACGATCGTCGCGCCCGGCTTGATCAGCCCGGCCTTCTCGCTCTCATTGAGCACATGCACCGCCATGCGGTCCTTGATCGATCCGGTGGGGTTCATGTACTCGCACTTGACCAGCACCGTCGCGGCGCCCGGCGGCACCACCTTCTGGAGCTTGACCAAGGGAGTGTGTCCGACCGCCTGAAGGATGTTCTCGAATACCCGCATGAATCGCTCCGTACCGCAACCGTGCATCTTCCCCGCGAATGAGCGGGGGCAGTTCAGCACCATCGGCTGAACCCAAGGATAGGGTGGGGCCCGAAAGGGAGCGGACTGCTCTGCCCGAGCCCGGGCAACTGCATCACTTCTTAGGCCCTCTCCACCGCTCCCCATCGCCCCCTCAACCGGGCATCAACTCTTCGACCACGAAGATCAAGCCCGAACTCTGCGATCTCACATGATCTTCGTTCTGCCCCTTCCCTCACCCTGTCCAACCTGTCTGTCCATGTTTCATGTCTTTGCAGAGAGGGCAACATGGATGGACAGGATGGACAGGATGCAGAGCGAATGAGCCCGGAGATGGAAATCACGAAAGATCGGGACAAGGAACTGTGGAACCGGAGACGCACGATTGGGCCCGTTTGACTGACCAATGGGCTCAAGCCCGAACTCTGCGATCTCACATGATCTTTGCTCTGCCCCTTCCCTCATCCTGTCCAACCTGTCTATCCATGTTTCATGTCTTTGCAGACAGCGCAACATGGATGGACAGGATGGGCAGGATGCAAGAAGCGAAAGTGACAGGCCAGCCAAGCCTGAAGTGGCAAAGCATGCATCGACCATGTATTCGCCCTGTTTGCACGGTCGGGCCGTAGTTTCTCACCTACCTGCCAGCCTTGAAGAACGTCCGCAGCGATTCGAGAATGTCCTCGCGTCCATTCACCTTGCTCGTCAGCAGCTTGGGCCCGCCCTCATCCGCCGCGCCATTGGGGAAGGCCTCCTGCAGCACACTCAGGAAGTTGCCGCTCCCATACGCGCTGGCGACCTGGCAGTAGCCGAACATGTTGCTGCGAGGCAGCAGCTGCTCGCGAAGCAGCTTTACGCAGTCCTTGTTGTCCGAATCACTCGAGTTGTCCCCATCGGAGAAGTGGAACAGGTACGTGTTCCAGTCGTTGGGGTCGTAGTGCTTCTCCAGCATCTCAAGGCAGCAGTTGAAGGCCGAACTGATCTTCGTGCCCCCGTCCTCCTTCACGCTGAAGAAGGTCTTCTTATCCACCTCCGCGGCACGCACATCATGCACAATGTACCGACTCTCGATCCCCTCGTAGTTGCGCCGCAACCACGTATCAATCCAGAACGCCTGCAGCCGCACCAGATCCTTCTGCTCCTGCCCCATCGAGCCTGAAACATCCATCATGTAGACAATCAGCGCATTGCTCTGCGGCTTCTTGACTTCGTTCCATGTGCGATACCGCAGGTCACTCTTGATCGGAATGATCACCGGATTGTCCGGGTCGTACTGACCCATCGCCAGTTGCCGCTTGAGGGCCTCGCGATAGGTGCGCTTGAAATGCCGCAACGCCGCGGGGCCCACGGGCCGCACACCGGTGTATTTGTCCTTGATCGTCGTGATCTTGTGCTGGCCTTTGGGCTCGATGCGCGGCAGCTTGAGCTCCTCGCCGATGATGTCGGCCAGTTCCTCGAGCGTGATATCGACCTCAAGCAGGTGCTTGCCCTCCTGATCGCCGCCCTGGCCCTTGTCGCCCTTGCCGGGCTGACCAACGCCCTGACCTTCTTCGCCATCACCCATGCCAACGCCGCCGGAGTTGTCGCCGTAGCGGAAGGTCGGAATGTCGATGTCGTGGATCGGGATGGAGACGGTGCGGCCGCCTTCGCGGCCCAGGATGTCGCCGCGCGACAGAAACCGCTTCAGGTCCTTGCGGATCTTGCCATGCACGATCTGCTTGAATCGCTGATGATCCTGTTCAATCGTGTTGATCATGCGGCCCCTTCGCCTCAGGTCTGTACGAAGATCCGACCCCCATGGATCGGCTCTTTTGGCTTCGCTCATACCGCGGCGGGCTCCGATTGACGGTTCCGCGATCCCCGAATGAAGGCCATGACCCACGAAGGTGATTCGCACCCTTCGCCCTCAAGCCACGCCTGAGCACCCCGCGCCCGTTCGCACACAGCAAACAAAAGCCGGACAAAGCAATCTCGCTGGCACCGGAGCGATCCTGCGATCTGCCAGCTTCTGGCCCGGCCTGTTGAAGCTCGCCGCCGGGCGCTCCAGACCCCGGGGAGATCCCTCTGTCGAATCGCAACACCCACTTAGCATCACTATCCTCTGGGCTCATATGAGTTCCCAAGGCCCCAGTTCGATTCCAGGTCCCGCAGCAACCCCTCCCGCATCCGGAGGGAGCGATCAACTTGCCTTCCGCTACAACGCCGGCCTTGCACAGACCATTGAGAACCGTTGGCAGGACGCCTGGGACGCCCAGAAGACCTTCGTGGCACCAAACCCCGGCGAAGGCGGCTTCGATGGCACGCGCCCCAAGAAGTACATTCTGGACATGTTCCCCTACCCCAGCGGCGTGGGCCTCCACGTCGGCCACCCCCTGGGCTACATCGCCACCGACATCTTCGCGCGCTACCTGCGGATGACCGGCCACAACGTCCTTCACACGATGGGCTTTGACTCGTTCGGCCTCCCCGCCGAGCAGTACGCTGTGCAGACTGGCCAGCACCCGCGCGTCACCACCGAGAACAACATCGGCAATATGAAGGTGCAGCTGCGCCGGCTCGGACTGGGCCACGACCCCCGCCGCGGCGTCAGCACGACCGACACCGAGTTCTACAAGTGGACCCAGTGGATTTTCCTGCAGATCTACAACTCCTGGTACGACGCGCCTTCCAACCCCGCCGAACGCGAGCGGCAGAAGGGGCGTGCCCGCCCCATCAGCGAACTCATCACACGCCTCGAAAAGGGCGAAATCTCCACCGCCAGCGGCAAGCCCTGGTCGGGCCTCACGCCCGCCGAGCAGCGTGCCGAGATCGACTCGCGGCGGCTTGCCTTTGTCTCGGAAGTGCCCGTCAACTGGTGCCCGATGCTGGGCACCGTGCTCGCCAACGAGGAAGTCACGGCCGATGGCCGCAGCGAGCGCGGCAACTACCCGGTCTACAAGCGTCCGCTCAAGCAGTGGATGATGCGCATCACCAGCTACGCCGATCGTCTGGCGGACGACCTCGAACAACTCGAGTGGCCCGATGCGATCAAGCTGCTCCAGCGCAACTGGATCGGTCGCAGCCACGGTGCGCACGTGCACTTCCGCCTTGAGGGTTTCGACCCGATCACGGTCTTCACAACGCGCCCCGACACGCTCTTTGGTGCCACGTACATGGTGCTGAGCCCGGATCATCCGCTGGTGAATCAGATCACCACCAATGACCGGCCTCCGTCGGCCTTCAAGCGAGCGGTCTTCCCGGGTGCTTCGGATGCCATGACCTGCCGCGAGGCCGTCGCGGCGTACCGCGTCTATGCCGCGTCCAAAACGGAAGAGGATCGTGCCGCGGGGAAGGACAAGACCGGCGTCTTCACCGGTGCGTACGCCATCAATCCCGTGAACGATGCGCCGGTGCCGATCTTCATCGCCGACTATGTGCTCAGCGGCTACGGAACGGGCGCGATCATGGCCGTTCCTGCGCACGACGACCGCGACTTTGAATTCGCCGTGGCTATGAAGCTCCCCATCCGCGATGTGGTCTATCCGCGTCCGGTGGAGGCGATGCTCTACTTCGTGAACAACGCGTACGCAGAGGGCAAGCCTTCTGCAAACTGGATGGATGAACTGGCGGACCTGCTTGGCGTCTCCACCAGTGCCGCGGGCGATGGGCAGTCGCTCGATGCGCTCTACGCGATTGTGCGGAGCCGTCGTCACACGCCCGATCAGGTCGTCACCGCGCCGCCGAGCGATCCACAGGCCGGAGCCGCGTGCGATGTGCCTGGTTCGCTCGGTCAGCGTCGCGGCAGCATGCGAGCCGTCTGGCTCGAAACCCTCGATTCACTGGGCCTCACCGACTACAACGAGCTGCGCCAGCGCCTGCTGGTGGATCACAGTTATCAGTTGATGCGTGGCCAGGCCTTCACCGAGCCGGGCGTGGCCGTCCACTCCTCCAGCCCGCATGTCAGCCTCGACCATCTGCCCACCCGTCAGGCCAAGCAGGTGATGATCGAGTGGCTCGAGAAGTCCGGCAACGGATCTCGCGCCACGACCTACAAGCTGCGCGACTGGCTCTTCTCGCGCCAGCGCTACTGGGGCGAGCCCTTCCCCATCGTCTACGACGATCAGGGCGTGGCCCACGATCTGCCCGATTCGATGCTGCCCGTGCTGCTCCCCGAGCTCTCCAACTTCCAGCCCGAATCCAGCAACGATCCCGCCGCGCCGGTGCGCACGCCGCTCAACCGTGCTGCGGACTGGGTGAGCGTCGAACTGGATCTTGGCAACGGCCGCAAACGCTACACGCGTGAGACCAACACGATGCCCAACTGGGCGGGTTCGTGCTGGTATTACCTGCGCTATCTCGATCCGACCAATGGCAATGCCTTCTGCGGCAGCGCCGCGGACTCGTACTGGATGTCGGGCGTCAACCACACCGCACACCCCAAGCCCACGCGTCCCGGCGGCGTCGATCTCTACGTCGGCGGTGTCGAGCACGCGGTGCTTCACCTGCTCTACGCACGGTTCTGGCACAAGGTGCTCTTTGATCTTGGCTACGTCAGCACGCCCGAACCCTTCCAGCGCCTCTTCAATCAGGGCTACATCCAGGCCTATGCCTACAAGGATGCACGAGGCGTCTATGTCGAAGCCTCGCAGGTGACGCTCACCGATGGCTCGCTGGCCGTCGACAATCAGGACAAGCCCGGCCCGTACCTCTTTGAAGGTCAGCCCGTTGTGCGCGAATACGGCAAGATGGGCAAGAGCCTGCGCAATGCCGTGGCGCCCGATGAGATCTGTGCCCAGTACGGGTGCGACACACTGCGCGTCTACGAGATGTCGATGGGCCCGCTCGAAGCCAGCAAGCCCTGGAACACCCGCGACATCGCCGGAGCGTTCCGATTCCTGCAGCGCGTCTGGCGCAACCTCATCGATGAACAGACCGGTGTGAGCCGCGTCGTTGATGCCGTCGCCGATCGCGCCACGCTCCGCGTGCTGCACAAGACCATCATCGGTGTCCGCCGCGACATGGAATCGATGAGCTTCAACACGGTCGTCAGCAAGCTCATCGAACTCAACAACCACCTCTCCAGTGCGCCTGTCACCATCGATGCCGCACGCGCGATCATCCTCATGCTCGCACCCCTCGCTCCTCACATGGCCGAGGAACTCTGGTACCGCGTGGTCTGCAAGGGCATGGGCGAACCCCGCTCCATCGCCCACGAGACGTTCCCCATCGGCGACGCTTCCCTCGCGGCAGACGACGAAGTGGAGATCCCCATCTCCGTCATGGGCCGCCCGCGCCACCGCATCAAGGTGACCCCGGGTCTGGCTGGTCCCGAGCTGGAAGCCAAGGCCATGGCCGACCCCAAGGTGCAGGAACTCATCGCGGGCAAGGTCGTCAAGAAGATCGTCGTGGTGCCGGGCAAGATGGTGAACCTCGTGCTGGAATGAGATGTCCCAGGAATCTGAAACAGCTGTCGCCGCGGCACTGTGGGGTCTCATCACCGAGCCCGCATGGATCGGTGTCGACGCCGCGGCTTCGCCGCTGCGCACCGATGCCCGCGCCTGGATCACGCTGTTTCAGAACGCCGCCGCCGCGGCACTCTCCAAAGCCTGCGGCGTCAGCGTCCAGCTCGAATCCATCACCACCCCGCCTTCCCAGCTTCGCCCCGCGGCTGGGCTGGTGATCCACAACGGCCCGGGCAATCCCGCCGCGGCGGTCGTCTTCGATATCCCCGCCGCCCGCGCCCTGGTCGATGCGACCACCACACGCTATCTCTCCCTCCGAGGCGATGGACCCCTCACCGCACCCGAAGCCGGCATCGCCGAGTTTCTTGCGCTTGATGTGCTCGACACCATCGCTCGCGCTGAGCCCAGATACGCCGCGTCGTTGATTCTCGCGCAGGCGATTGTCGGCGAAGAACCCTGCCGCGCGCTGCTGCACTCGCGTGGACGTACGCCCCTGTGGTTCTCGATCACGTGCGCCGGCAAGCACGGCATCGCGGCGGTCGCTGTCGATGCCCCGTTCGCCGTGGCTCCTGAGCTTCCCACGCCCAACCCCTCAGCACTCGCGGCGATCAGCCTCGCACTTCCAGCCTTTCCAATCCTGCCCGAGGAGTTGAGCCAGGTGCAGCCTGGAGACTGCGTCCTGCTGGGCTGGGAATCGCTCGATGCGATTCCGGGGTGTTCCGTGGTGACGCAGACCGGCTGGTCGCTGGGTCGCGCCGACAACGTCCGCGATACCGCCGCGGGTACCACCGCTACCGTCAATTGGGCCGAGTGTCCCGAGCCCTTTGGCGCAGATCTGCCCGAGACTCTCGCCGCGCCCGCGACCGTCTGCATTGGCAGCCTCACCCTGCCCATCGGGCAACTTGCACACCGCGCAGGGCAGCGAGATCACCTGGTCTTTGCCAAGGATCCGATCGCGCCTGCATGGCTCCTGGCGCAGGGCCGACCCGTCGCCAAGGGGGAACTCTGTCTCGTGCAGGGTGAAGCGGCCCTGCGTATCCTCGCGCACGCTCCTTCGATGGCCCTGTCATGATTCTGCTGCAACTCACCAACCTCGCGCTTGCTGCCACGACTCCGCCTGCGGGGCCTGCGCCGGGGCCAGTCAACTACGGAACGCAGCTGCTTCAGACGCTCGTGATCTTCCTGCTCGCCATCGGTGCGATCTATGTGGTGGCCTTCATCGCGATTCGGAGGTTCAAGCCGAGCCACGGCACTGCTATGGGGCCTGGTGGGGGCGGGATCGAGGTGGTTGGGTCCAAGTCGCTCGAACTTGGAAAGACGATCTACCACATCAAGTTCCGCGGGCGCGAATGGCTGGTAGCGTCGACGCCTCACTCATGCCAGACACTTGCAGAAGTCACCCCCGAGCCCTTTCGTCCCGCCTCACCTTCAGTCAGCAGCAAGCTTCCCTCGGCCACTTCACCTGTGCAGGCGCCGCCAGCTGGTGAACGGGTCTGAGTGATCCACGAATCCGCCGCGTCATTCTCTGTGCCTTTCATGGACCTATTGATCTCACCCATGCTCTCAACCCTCACACTCGCCGCGGCACCGACGCAGCTCGCAGCATCGTTCGGGGTGGGCATCGCGCTGGTGTTGCTGCTGAGCGTCGTGACATGCTTTGCCAAACTGGTGATGATCGCCGGGGCCGTCAGCTACGGGCTTGGGGCGCCGCGGCTTCCTTCCGCGGGGCTCGCCGCAGCGTTTGCGCTTCTGCTGACCTGCGTCATCATGTGGCCCGTCTGGGATCGCTGCTCCGCGGCGTATGCACGCGCGGGTGAGAATCAGCAGGCCGCGTGGGCCGCCGCATCAGAGCCACTTGAATCGTTCCTTCGCGCCAACAGCAATGAACGTTCGCTCACGTTCTTCGAATCAACGCGGGCCCAGATCGCGACCAAAGCGAAGGTGGCCGATGCAACGCCCGCACCGGTCCAGCGCACACTGACGGTGGCGGGCCCAGCCTTCATGCTTACAGAGTTCACCGAAGCCTTCATGTCGGTGCTGCTCATCCTTCTGCCTTTCCTGGTCATTGATCTGGTGGTCACGAATCTGCTCGTGGCGTTGGGTGCGACTTCGCTGCCCCCGGCTACGGTGGCCCTTCCGCTCAAGGTGCTGGCCTTCGTGCTGATGGATGGCTGGAAGCTCATCGTGCAGGGTGTGGTTCTTGGTTATGCCTACGGATCGTGAGAGTGTCACCCATGGATAACGCCACCCTCCTCGGATACGTGCAGCAGGCCTTCTATCTGGCGTTGCTCATCACGGCACCCGTCGCGATTGCCGCGGCGGTAGTGACGCTGGTGGTGGGCGCGCTCCAGAGCGTCACGAGCATGCACGATCAGACGGTCTCGAACGTGCCACGGATGATTGCGATCTACGCGGCGATTGCTGCGGGGGGCGCATGGGCGATGCGCGAGATCGTCGCCGCGGGCATCCGGCTTCTCGAACAGCTTCCCCACGTGCAGTAAGGTCCGTTTCGTGCGATGGGTGAATCACTCCTCTCCATCTTCTTTGCACAGTCCTTCGCCGCGTGGTTGCTGGCGTTGGCACGCATCGCGCCGCTGATCTTCTGTGCGCCAATGCCGGGCACTGGGCTGATGGCCTGGCCCCTGCGGGGTGCCGCCGCGGCGTTGCTCGCGCTGGCCCTGGCACCCTACGCGGCAAGCGCACACGCCCAGACCGGGCAGGAGTTCCTGACGAACCTCATCCTTGAGCTGCTCGTTGGAGGCGGGCTGGCACTGAGTGTGGCGTGCATCGTGAGTGCCGTGCGAAGCGCGATGTCCATGGTCGAGGTGTTGCCCATGGGCGAGCAGGCGCAGGGCCCACTGGGACGACTTTACGGCGCGGCGCTCTTTGCTGCCCTGGGGGCCAGCGGCGGGCTTCATCTGCTTCTGGCCGCATTGCTTCGCACCTATGTCATCTTTCCCGTGGCGAGCGGGTGGCCGCGTTCGGCCCCGGCGGGCCTCGAACCCGCGGCACTCATCCAGCAGTTCTCGGGCTTCTTCTCGTTGTCGCTGCTGCTGGCTCTCCCTGTGCTCGCCGCGGCGTTCATTCTCGATGTCGTGATCGCCCTCCTGGGGCGAATCGTGCCAGCCGGTGGGAGCATCGGGGCGTTCGGGTCGATCGTGCGGTCACTGGGGATCGTCGCTGCGGCGGCCACTACCATGCTCGCACTCCTGGGTGTGGCGATGGGTCGCCTCGCACAGATCTGAGCGACAAGCACGCGGGGTCGATTCGCACCATGTCCATCGAACGCCAGCGCAAAGCCGAAGGAATCTTCCGGGAGGCACTCTCTCTGGATGTGTCCGCGCGCGAAGCCTGGGTGCGCAGCACCTGCGGCGACGATGCCGC
>JBILUL010000166.1:0-10918 GCA_044371005.1 Phycisphaerales bacterium
GCCGGCGCCACCACGGGCCAGCAGCTTCTCTACGCCCTTGATGAACAGACACGCCGCTATGAGTCTGAGGGCAAGGTCACCAAGTATGAGTTCTGGGAGTTCCTGTGGCCGATCATCGAAGATGGTCGCTGCGTGGGCATCGTCGCCCAGGACATGCGGACGATGCAGATCCGCTCATTCCGCGCTGATGCCGTCATCATGGCGACCGGCGGCAACGGCCTGGTCTTCGGCAAGAGCACCAACAGCGTCATCTGCAATGGTGCTGCGCTGTCGCGCTGCTACCAGGCTGGTGTGTGGTATGGCAATCCGGAGATGATCCAGGTGCACCCCACCGCGATCCCCGGTGCCGACAAGCTTCGCCTCATGAGCGAATCGGCACGAGGCGAGGGTGGCCGCGTCTGGGTGCCCCGCAAGAAGGGTGACACTCGCGATCCCAAGTCGATCCCCGAAGCTGAGCGGTACTACTTCCTCGAAGAACGCTACCCCAAGTACGGCAACATCGTCCCCCGCGACATCGCCACCCGCGAGATCTTCGACATCTGCGTCAACGAGGGCATGGGCGTTGATGGCAAGCAGCAGGTCTACCTCGACCTCACGCACAAGGACCCCGACTACCTCACCCGCAAGCTCGAAGGCATCCTGGACATCTACGAGAAGTTCGTCGGCGACAACCCGCGCTTCACGCCCATGAAGATCTTCCCCGCCGTGCACTACAGCATGGGCGGCCTGTGGACCCAGTACGTCAAGGGCAGCTACACGCCTGAACTGGCCCGCAAGAAGCACGCCAGCGGCTCGCCCGCCCCGATCGAATACAAGGTCGGCCACGGCATGCAGCTGGGTGCGCCCACCAACATGATGACCAACGTGCCCGGGCTCTACGCCTTCGGCGAAGTCAACTTCGCCTACCACGGCGCGAACCGTCTGGGCGCGAATGCACTTCTCTCGTGCATCTTCGATGGCCTCTTCTGCGGCGTCAGCGTCGCCAACTACGTGCGTGATGGGGCGCCTTCGAAGGCACCCGCCCACGGCATGGCCTCCACCGTCTTCGATGCCGCCGCGGCGAACGAGAAGGCCAAGATGGACCGCCTCATCTCCACCGTGGGTCAGGGCACGGGCGACAACAGCTACAACCCGTATGCCATCGGCAAGGAACTGGGCGAGGAAATGACCGCCGGCTGCACCGTGGTCCGCAGCGCTCCGCGGCTGGCCCAGTGCCTCAACAAGGTGCAGGAGCTCAAGGATCGCTTCTCGAAGGCGACCCTCTCCGACAACGCGGCGTGGACCAACCAGAGTTTCTCCTACAGCCGCGCGGTGGGCGACATGGTGCTCATCGCCGAGGCGATGGTGAAGGCAGCCGATATGCGCAAGGAAAGCCGCGGGGCTCACTACCGCACCGACTTCCCCACCCGCAACGACGATGAGTTCATGAAGTCCAGCGTTGCCAAGTTCGACGCTGCCAGCAAGAGCTCGAGTGTTGAGCTTCATGACATCGATCACTCGCTGATCCTGCCCGAAGCCCGTACCTACGGCAAGAAGGGCTAATCCCCCTCCCCACCCGTCCCCGATCCCCGCCTTCCATACACGCCTCTCTCTCAATCACGTTTCACCAGATCGCCGGAGCGGCATCCACTGGCCTTTCCGGTTCGAAGTCAAGACAGCAGCGAGTCACCAGCCATGTCTACAGCAACGATCACCGACCCCGCCGCGGCACAGCGTGCGGCGAATCGCAAGAACGCCAAGGCCGGCCGCAGTGTCATCTTCCGCATCAAGCGGTGCGAGGGCCCGGGCAAGGCCAGCCGCTGGGAAGAGTTCAAGGTACCGATTCCTTCGGGCGCGAATGTCATTTCGTGCCTGCAGTACATCGCCGCGAACCCGACGACGGTGCAGGGGCAGAAGTCAACGCCGGTGGTGTGGGACAGTGGCTGTCTTGAGGAAGTCTGCGGCGCGTGCACGATGGTGATCAATGGCCGCGTGCGTCAGAGCTGTTCGGCGCTGATCGATGACTACGCCCCGCAGGAGGGCGATGTCATGGTGCTTGAGCCGATGAGCAAGTTCCCGATCGTCCGCGACCTGTGGGTTGATCGCTCGCGTCTGTTCCATAACCTCAAGCGTGTGAAGGCCTGGGTGCCCATCGACGGCACCTACGACCTGGGCGCGGGCCCGCGCGAGCAGCCCGAATCACAGGCCACCCGCTACAAGCTCAGCGAATGCATGAGCTGTGGCTGCTGCCTCGAAGCGTGCCCGCAGTTCAATGTCGAAGAGAATCAGGCTGCGTGGGATACTTCGTTCATTGGCGCACATGCGATCAGCCAGGCCCGCCTCTTCAATGAGCATGGCACGGGCCAGATCCTCAAGGACGATCGCCTTGATGTGCTGATGGCCAAGGGCGGCGTGAACGACTGCGGCAATGCGCAGAACTGCGTGAAGGTGTGCCCCAAGCACATCCCGCTCACCGAGAGCATCGCCGCGATTGGGCGTGCGGTGACCATCCACAGCCTCAAGAAGTTCTTCAGGGGCGGATGAGCCCAAAGAGTGACGCCACTGACTCCGCTTGAAATGGCACGTAGCAGACCGGCTTTGCGGGCTGCTGCGTGCTTCCCACCCGGGGCGGAGTGGTTCACGATGGACGCGTCTTCAAGGAAGCACGCAGCAGCCCCGATCGGCTGCTACGTGCCAGATCGGATGAGGGCGGTTGCGTGCATCCCAGCCGGTCCGGAGTCTTGTGGACGCACTTTGAAATGCCAGCACCTCGTGCCGGATTTCCAATGTCCATGATCCGGCACGACTGATCGTCCATGCGAGCGTGCCTGAGCGAGGCCGACACGGCGTTGCGGCATCGCGGGCGGAGGTGACGAGCAACAACCCGGCCTCCCCGTGCTCGATGCAACCGCCCCCTCATCCCCGCTCAGCTCCGCCCCCCTCGTCCCGCCCTTACACTTGGCTCCAGAGCAGCCTCCACGGTCGCTCCAAGTTCGGACGAGGAACCATTCGTGTCACACCGCCCCCCGGCCACCAAGTTCATCTTTCTGACGCTGTTGCTTGATGTGCTGGGCTTCGGGCTCATCATCCCGGTGGCACCGCGACTCGTGCAGAACCTTCAGGGCGGCAGCGAAGAAGCCGCGGCGACCACCGTAGGACTTCTGGCCGCCACCTACGCTGCCATGCAGCTTCTCTTCTCGCCCATCCTCGGGGCCCTTTCCGACCGATTCGGCCGCCGCAGCGTGCTTCTGGTCTCCCTCTTTGGCTCAGGGCTTGACTACATCGCTCTGGCTCTCTCCCCCACCATCGCCTTCCTCTTCATCACCCGCGCCATCAACGGCATCTCGGGCGCGAGCATCACCGTCGCCACCGCCTACATCGCGGATGTCACGCCCCCGGATAAGCGAGCGGGAGCCTACGGCATGATGGGGGCGGCGTTCGGCATCGGATTCGTCCTGGGCCCGCTGATGGGCGGCGTTCTGGGCAACATGGACATCCACTATCCCTTCTATGCCGCGGCGGCATTGACGTTCCTCAACTGGATCTACGGCCTCATGGTCCTGCCCGAGTCTCTGCCCGCCGAGCGCCGTGCCCCATTCAAGATCTCGCGTGCCAACCCGATCGGCGCCTTTGCCGGACTCGGCCGATACCCGCTCGTCGCCGGCCTCGCCGCGGCTGCCTTCTTCGCCAATCTCGCACAGTTCGGCCTCCACGCGACCTGGGTTCTCTACACCGGCCACCGCTACGACTGGAAGCCCCTGGATGTTGGACTCTCCCTTTCGGTCGTCGGCATCGGAGCTGCGATCGTTCAAGGCGGTCTTGCCCGGAAGATCATTCCCTGGCTTGGCGAGAAGAACTCGATCCTGCTGGGGCTGCTTATTGGCATCGCCGCGTACATCGGATATGGTGCGGCATCCGAAGGCTGGATGATTTACATCGTCATCGCGTACGCCACCCTGGGAGGCATCGCGCAGCCCGCTGCCCAGTCGCTCATCACCCGCACCGTGCTGCCCACGGAACAGGGTGCCACGCAAGGCGCGCTCACCGGCCTCCAGAGCCTCGCGAACATCCTGGGGCCCCTGATCGGCACCGCGGCATTCAGCTACTCGGTCCTGCCGGATGCGCCCGTTCACCTTGATGGGCTTACCTTCTTTGTCGGCGCGGGGCTTGCGGCCATCGGATGGATGATTGCTGCGTACTCACTTGCTCGCTGGAACACACCCAGACCTGCGGGTGAAACCTCGAATCTCAAATCTGAAATTTGAAATTTCAGATTTGAGATAGCCGAAGTCCTCTTTGTATTGTCTGTCTTTCGTTTTCATTCTCGCGAACTCTCCGCCATGAAACATCACCTCCTGCTTCTTGCCGCGTTGCCGTTTCTTTCTGGCTGTGTCTTTTCTGACATCCGCGATCAGGTGGTTGTCGCCAATACGGGGCTCACGAAGGTCGATACCCAGCTGGGCGAGACCAACAAGCGTCTGACCGAGGTCGAGACGGGTCTGGCACGCCTTGATCGCACCAACGACCTGATCGGCAACGTTGAATCGGGCCTGGGACGCATCGACCGCACGAACGATTCACTGGGCCTTCTGGAGCGGCAGCTCAACACGCTCGACTCCATGAACAAGTCGATGGTGCGGCTTGACCAGCATCTGGCCGGGCTTCGCAAGAGCCTCAACAGCATCGACAGTCTGCTCCCGTTCATGGACATCGGCAGCGGTGATGTGTCTGAACCCGCCGAGGCGGCGGTGGCTGAGGCGGGCTCGCCCGCGGACGCCGGGGCTTCGCCGACCGATGCCACGGCCAGCGCCACCACTTCCACCACGGATGCCGCTGCACCTGCCACGCGCAGCCGGCCTGATCCGCTCGTGGGCGTCTGGATCGCCGAGTTCCCGACCCGCGACCACGCCTTCGTGCTGCTGGCCAACGGCACCTTCGTGCGAGCCGAAGTGAACCACCTGCTGACCCGCGGCACGTGGAAAAAGGATGGCGATGAGTACGTCTTCACCAGCGAACCACGCCAGGTCGCCAAGCCTGAGAGCACGGCGGCAACCTCCGCAACGTCCGCAGCAGCTGCAGCAGCGCCGGCTGAACCCGTCGTCACCCGCGTCAAGACCATTGCCATCATGGGCCGCAATGCCTCGTTCGAGGTGAACGGTGCCCTGGTCATCTACACCAAGCGCTGAGAGAACTCAGGCCTGCGTCACCCACAAAATGACGCTGAACATCACAGCGGCCACCACGACCATGCAGCCACCGATGCCGCAGGCGTGCCAGGGCATCTCATGCGCCATCGCAATGAAGCCGCCGATGACCCCGATGCCGGCAGAGATTGCCAGAATGATCAGTTGATTCCGGATGCGCTGAGCCTGCGCGGGAGAACTGTTCGCACAACCCGCTGTCAGCAGCACTGCGAGCAGCAAATGCGACAGGATACCTGCGCCCATCCCGGCGATGGCGCTCAGGGTCGAAAGCAGTGTCATGGCACCTCCACAGGAAGCGGGGTGTCACCAGCAATCAGCTGTTGCGTGAGGCGTGTTGGTTCTGATTCAACGCGAGTGTTCATGCGCCACCACCTGAGGGGGATGCGCCGCCCGCAAAGTACACGGCGGCCCACGCCGCGAGCACCCATCCGCCCACGGCGCCGATGACCAGAATCAATGCGGTCAGTCGCACCACGTGATGCTGCCCTGCCGCGGCGGGGTCCATCCACGCCAGCATCAGGATGAACCCCTGAAGCACCAGAGGCAGCAGAACACCTGGAATCGCGGCCAAAGGCTGCGCCATCGTCAGTCGCTCCAGCCATGCACCAAACGCGCCCGCCATGGCGAAGGCAAGCCCGATACCGACCAGAGTGACCAGTGCGTACACCACTGGCGATGCGAGGCCGATCCACTGGAACACGCCGCGGGCGGTGAGGCACCAGAGCGCCAGGAGGGTCACGATCCACGCAACAATTGCTGCGAGAATGGGTGTTGCGGTTGCCATCGCATCCGGTCCTCCTGGTGCGCGCCCGGTGAAGAACTCCGTCGAGAGTGCCACCAGCAGCGTGCACAGGAATGCAGCCAGGATCAGAATGGTGATGAGGATGGAAAGGAACATGCGGCGGAATCCTTCAGAGGACGTGGAACGACTCACCGTGCTCCAAAGGTGGGATCAAACTCGACATGGGCCGGGGGCACCTCATCTGGCGGATACACAGGGATCAGCCGCTCCATTACCTGACGCGTCAGAGGCTGCTCGCGCCCGAGGCGCACCTCGCCGCATGCAAAGATGATCTGCGACAGATCACCCGCAAGGAAGATTGCCCCCTGAAGGCGATTGAACCCCTTGGATTCGAGCGAGGCGGCCAGCGAGGCATGTACGTGCGTGCTGCATCGGGTGGCATCGCCCGCCGCGGCGGCCCTCGCCGCGGCACAGGCTTCTTCACAGGCCTCGACGATGAAGGTGAGAATGCCCGGCGGGTACGGAAGCTGCGGCACATTGAATGCCGGTGCTTCGCCGCCCAGTGCACACCGCTCGACGGCATCGCACGAAGCGATCAGCCCAGCACGGACGGCTTCGTGCCCACCGCCGGCGAGCCAGAGCGTGGCCCGCCGTGCAAGGCGCGAGGCCAGCAGGACGCGCGCGAAGATCGGGAGGGATTCAATGTCGGCCGCCGCGGTTTTGAGCAGTGCTTGACTCATGGAAAGGCCATCTGAAGTGGCGTCCGCACGCCCAGGATTGAAGAGACTCCGAGTCGATGCCGTTCACGACCGATCGGGCGACGTTGAAGCGACAAGAACAAGCGGCACCAGATACACCAGAGCCGTGCCGGCAAGCATCGCCGTCCTCACAGGCACGATTCCCCACAGGTCACTCGAACTCGTATCTGCAGATGGGCTGTCGAACCCGAAGAGGAAGAGTGCCAGACCTGAGGCGAGCAGTGCCGCTGGCACCATCAGCACCAGCGCCAGACCGGAGCGCCCTGCATGCACCAGCCAGGGTGCCGCGAAGTACCCGGCGTGAAGCACGAGAAGAATCGCCGCGCCCGCCACAGCTCCGACCGGAATCTCAGCGTTGGCGCCAAAGGACCGCCGGAACGCGGCGATGAAGCCGACGCTCCAGACGATGATCGCAATGATCGCCAGCGGTGGAAGACACAAGAGGACAGTGGTGGTGAACCGGGACATCGCAGATCCTTCATTGGACGAACTCGTCCGCAGATCAATGCGACGCTTCTTTGTGCATGCGCTAAGGCCGATGCACATATTTCCCCGACTCCCCGCCCGCTGCCGCAATGCTGCCCGGATACGCCCGATCGCAACTGGGCAGGGAAGTGTTCGGCACTTCATCAGGCCAGAACATCGAACAAGCTCGCCTCAGGACTTTCTGGCGCTGATGGTCGGAGTGATCAGCGTCTTGCAGTGGCCGCCGCGTCCCTCCGTGCTCGCGAGGATTTCCCCCAGCGATGTATTCTTGAACTCCTTCTCCATCATGGCGATCGAGCGGTCAATGCGAGCATGAAGGGGACACAGGCTGATGTGAGCCGGATTGCCGAGCGGACACTTCTTGATCCGCTGCAGAGGGTCCACCGCATTGACCACATCGAGCATGGAGATCGCTGCAGCATCGCGCGAGAGGCAGAAGCCTCCGTTGGGCCCGCGCTGCGAGAGCACCAGCTCCGCCACGACCAGATCACGCAACACCTTCGAGAGATACCCCTGCGGCACCTTCGTGCTCCCGGCGATCGTCTCGCTGTTGGCAGACACACCGCTTTCCAGGCTCGCCAGAAATGTCATGGCCCGAAGTGCATACTCGATGGTCTGTGAGAGCATGGTGAGTGGCTCGAAGTTGCCGGTGAATCCGTCGCGGTCACGCGAATCGGAATAAGTATATCTCGATATGCTCCTTCGCGATGCACACGCTTGCGTCCGGATCGCAATGGGCAAAAACGACAGACACCCCTGCACAATGGCAGGGGTGTCTGTGATGAACTTGAATGTCGAGGCAGACTCAGCGGCGACGACGGCCGCCGATGAAGAGGCCCGAAGCGAGCACGAGCGCTGCGCCCGGCGCGGGAATGCCCGGCAGACCCATGATCGCGTTGATCTCGTCATCGCCATCGCTGATCAGACCGCCCGGACCGCCGTGAATGATCGAGGCGTAGCGGAACGTGCCGCCACCCTGGGGCTCGACGACGTAGCAGAAACCATCCCACAGAATGCCGGTGTTGGGCATGTACCCTTCGAGATACACGCGCTTCACTTCGGCCTGCGTCCAGGGACCGTTGACACCGTTGGAGAGATAGACCGTCGATTCGATTGATTCCTGCGGCAGCGGACCGTGGTCGATCACCGCGAAGACCGCGGCATACTGGGCGTAGAACCCCATGTCGAACACCGTGTCACCCACGTTGCCGCTGCTCTGGAACCACAGATCATCCACGGCATTGGCATGATCGAAGACATTGCCGGAATCACCGATGACATAGTCGTACGAACCGGTGCCCGTCATGTCGAGACTGCGCCCGACCGATGAGTTCGGATAGCTCGCCGACCACGTGTTGTTGACCAGCGATGCGGGCAGGAAGCCGTTGTCATCAAAGAGCTCATCGTCGAGCAGCTGATTGTCAACGACCTGCTGCCGCGTGGCGGGCGTGTCGCTGCCGTAGTAGAGCTGCGCGAACGTCCCGACGTTCGCACCCTGCCAGCTCCTGGCGTCATTGGGATCGGTGACGATCACGGCACTCGCGCCGGCAACACCGAAGGCAACGCCCGCGCAGCACAACAAGGAACGCATGTTCATAGGTCTTTCTCCCAAACTCCTCGACACCTGCCTGCAATGGCATGGACCATCGCATGGAAACGGCAGACTCTCCAGTCCACATGTTACCCCCGGCAGGCGGCCGATCCTAGCAATTTGCGGCCAAGGAACTCCGATTCGGGTCAACCACCGAACGTTTTCCGGTCAAACCAAATGTGCCGAGGGCGGAAATGGCTTCAATCAGCGTTCTGGAGCGGCCGCGGGGGCTTTGTACCGGTAGTAGACCTCGAGGCTCAGCGTGCAGATTGCCGTCTGATAAATGCGTCCACCCAGACGCGACCATTCATCCTTCGGATCCCATGTCCCTGCTCTGGGGCCGGATTGGTGCTGGTGCTTCAGCAGTTCGGGCACCAGCAGGTCGTTCCACGCACGCCACGACTCGCCCTGATGCTGGAACATCGCCAGCGTCGCGTAGTACCAGTAGTGCGTCGGAGCGCCATCCGCCCATCGGGGCGGGGTCTCGAGCACGAACGAGGCAGACTCCTGCATGCGTGCCTCGCCATTCACATGGCCGAGCAACTGCCGGATGAACATCGCCTCCGCGGTCATGGCCGCACTGGCTGCTTCGCCCTTTGAATACGAGTAACGCCCCTTGGTCGAGCGTGACTCCACGCCATCAAGCCAGGCCGCCGCGGCATCGAACGCCCCACGCGGCACCGAGAATCCCGATCGCCGCGCACTGTGCATCGCCATCACCTGCCAACCGATCACCGAAGTATCCTCCGCCCGAGCACGCGCGGCACGCCGACGCGGATCAGGATTCGCCTGGATCGACACCATGAACGCGACCGCCTTGCGCGTCGGCTGCGTCAACTTCGGATCGCGTGTCATCGCAAAGGCCTCGCAGAGCGCCACCGTCGCGATGTTGTGGCTGTACATTGTCTCACCCGCAACTTCCGGATTGGTCGCATCGCGCCGAAGATCGCCCTGAGCCGTCTGCCTTGCAACCAGCCACTCAAGACCCCGCTTCACCTGCGCCTGATATGGCCCATCCTGGAGATGCGTGTGGCCCGCACCAAGAAAGCACAGAAGTGAAAGCCCCGTCATGGCGGCATCGGACTCCACCTCCGCGGCCCCACCACTGGCCTCATGCCCCTCATCAAACCGCTGACCCGACCACCGCCCGTCTGCCGACTGATGCTTCGCAAGCCACTCAAGCGCCAGACCAACCGCTCGCTCCGTCTGCTCACTGCCGCCCATCTTCTTCACCAGATCATCGCGTGCTTCGGGCGCTCGCTGCGCCAGTGTATCGAGCGGCTTGGGCTCGGGTTCCACCGGCGGCATCCGCACCTCAGCACCCGATGTCACCGGCACCGGGAGCGACGTACTGACTTTCAACCTTGATTCCCCGGCATCCCCCGCATCCGCTCGACCATCGCTCACGGCCACAGGCACCACTGCCTTTGTCGTGGAATCATCACCGAACCGCTCGCCGCGTGCCGCGGGATCAACATCCACTCGCGCAACGGCGGGCATGGTGCTGCCATTGCCCAATCGCAGTTCCGCGCGGGCCCCACTCTCCCCGACTCGCCCTGCGCCATCAAGGCCGTCAATGGGTGCCGGAGCAACGGGATCTTCGCGTGTTGCAACCTTCGCATTCTCCTGCCCGGGAAGCCGCGGCGTGCTCGCATCCAGCGATGCCGCGACCAGGCGACCAGCACTGCCTGCGCGATCACGTGACGGAGCAGGCTCACTCTCGCCCGTCTGGACCGGCACTATCGCGCCCGTGGCGAGCGGCGCATCGCTCAGACGCGGGGCCACATTCACTGCCTGCGCTCCAACCGTGCTCGGTGCTACTGCGGCGCGCGAGGTGCCTGCATCGCTTGTGACCGGCATCGGCATCATCGCTTCTTCCGGCACCGGGGCAGCCGCGTCCTCCGAAGGAACTCGCAACGTCTGGAGCGATGCACGCTCGGGCATCGGAGCAGCATGAACCACTTCAGTTTCTTTGCTTCGGACCTGCTCCGCAGCTTCGACCGGAGCAGCTTGATCCTCGACCTGCTGCGCTGGCGCATCCACCACGACTGCCGCGGCACTCACGGGCGTCGCCGCGAGAGAGGCCCGCTCCACACCGATTTCCACCGGCGAATCCAGCGGCTCGCTCAGGTCGCCACTCACCTGCAGGAGTGCGCCT
>JBILUL010000303.1:0-2955 GCA_044371005.1 Phycisphaerales bacterium
TGTGCGCGGCGGTGCCGGCGTGTGATTCCGGTGGCGGAGCCATCGACGACGGACTGTCTTGAGTTTGAAGATGGCAAGTTGATGTTCAACAACACGGCCAACGTGCAGGATGTGACCTGGGATCGGCTGCTGGAGAAGGTGGGTCTGTCGGCAATCGTGGCGATGGTCGAGGAATCTCGCCTGCTGGGGATTGTGAACTGGTCGCTGCAGGGCGGCGTGCCGGGGATCTGGCACGGGTTGATGCGGGAAGTGTTTCCCAAGGTGAGTGCAACGCCGCGGCGGGTGTTCATTGATCTTTCGGATCCCGCGAAACGCACCGACAGTGACATCGCTGAAGCACTCGAGCAGCTCAAGGCGCTGGAGGCGGTCGCGAATGTCTCGGTGACGCTGGGGCTGAATCTGTCGGAGGCACAGCGGATCAGTTCGGTGCTGCGGCTTGATGCCTTTGCGGATCATGCGATGGCCAGTCAGGGGACGGTCGTGCGGCACGCGGCTGAGTGCATCCGTGAGCGGCTGGAGCTTGACTGCATCGTGATCCATCCTCGCGAGGGTGCAGGTGCAGCGAACGCGGCGGGGCAGTCGGCCTGGTTCGAAGGGCCTTTCACAGCCCAGCCAAAGCTCTCGACGGGTGCGGGCGACCACTTCAACGGCGGGTTTGCGTTCGGCCAGGTGCATGGGCTGACGCTCGAGGAGAGTCTGGCGACCGGGTGTGGCGTGAGCGGGGCATATGTGCGTGATGCGCAGTCGCCCACGCGTGAGCGGCTGGTGGCGTTCCTGAGTGATCTGCCGAAGCCGGAATGAGGCCGGGCGGCACTGGAACGAGGCTCGATGCCGAGTGCCTCCCGAACCTGCAGTCGATCGGGCGGGTGGGACTGAACCCCGGGGGCTTTCGGGCGTCCTACCCTTGGACTCATTTTCCAAGAAAGGACACTCGTTCTCATGCGTCTTCCGCTCGCTCTTCTCACCGTGGCCGGCCTCGTGGCGGCAACTGCCATCGCTGCTCAGCCCGGATCCTCGGCTACGCCGCCCGCTGCTACCCCGATTGCTGCTCCTCAGCCCGCGGCTCCTGCCGCGATCCCGGTTCCTGACATGCCGATTGTCAAGAAGACCGAACTGGCCGACGGCATCATCGCCGAGGACATGAAGATCGGTGAAGGCTTTGAGATTCCCGAGGGTGGCGCGGTGGTGTGCCACTACCACGGCACGCTCAAGGAAGGCGGCAAGAAGTTTGATTCGTCGTACGAGCGTGGCGAACCGATCGCGTTCCCCCTCAGCGGCGTGATCCCCGGCTGGCAGAAGGGCGTCCCGGGCATGAAGGTCGGCGGCATCCGCAAGCTGACCATCCCCTCGGCGATGGCCTACGGCGAGCGTGGCGCTGGCGCTGACATTCCGCCGAACTCCGATCTGGTCTTCATCATTGAAGTCGTTGATGCGGTTCAGATCGTCGACACCAAGGTCGGCGAAGGCGAAGCAGCCACCAGCCAGTGCGTTGCAGTCGCGGCGACCGTGGTGAAGGACGCCGAGGGCAAGGAAGTCGAGAAGGCCGATGCGGCTCACCCGTACATCTGGATTCCCGGCGAGCTGCAGGGCCTGACCTTCGGTCTTGAGGGCATGAAGGTCGGCGGCAAGCGCACGATCAAGATTCCCAAGCAGATGAACCCCCCGGTCCCCGGCCTTGAGAGCAAGCGCCCGCCGAACGTGGCGCTCACCGTCGAGCTCGAGCTCATCGCGGTGCGCAATCTCCCCGGTGGCCGTCGCCGCTGAGTTGAGTGCAGCTGGATTCCGATAAGTACTCAAACCGGACTCGCAAGGGTCCGGTTTTTTCATGGATGCCTGAGGCAGGGGGGTGCCGCGGCCGATGGGAAGCGTGTGACGGCGCGTCGGGCCGTTGATCTTCGGACGTGATTCATGGCGATGAGCAAGGAACGTGAAGTGAAGGTGGAGGCGTGTCCGGGCTGTGACGCCGCGGCGAGGGTGATGCCATGCGCTGAGCCATCGCATCACCCGCTCTCGAGCTGCACGATTGCGTGTGCCTCGGGGGCGTACCTCTGGCGTGTGCTTGCCGGGTTGTGTCTGACGCTGGCTGCGTTCGTGCCGCCGTTTGTGGATCATGTGAAGATGATGCTGGGGATGCCTGAGCCGATCGAGCAGCAACTCTCGCTTGGGCCGAACCTGCGCAGCGGCGCGGTGCTGGTGATCTGGCTGGCGGGCGTGGCACTCTTCACGGCGCGGCCTGATGTGCCGACGCGCGCGAAGCATCCGGTGGTCACCTCGCTGGTGACGCGGCTTGCGGTGATGTTCACGTGCATTGTGTCGTCGCTGGCGATTGGATCGGTGATTCATCCGCCGCTGAGTGTGTGGTTGTATGTGAACTGGAAGCACTCGTATCTGGCGATGTCGGTGGCGAATCTGGTGTTGTATCTGGTGTATGCGGTGAGTGCGGCCAGGTATGTGCGGTGGATGGTGAGCCGCGGGATGCACCCGGTGCTGAGCCGCGTGTGCACGGTGTGCAGCTGGGTGTCGCCCGCGCTGCTGCTGCTGGGGCTGTTCATCGCGCCGATGTGGCTGGCGGGGATGCTGGTGCTGCAGGTGCCGCTCGCGGCGGGTGCGTTGGTGGCTGCGAGTGCGCTGCGGGTGCGGATGGGACAGAAGCTTGCCATCACCGGCATGTAGCAGCCGCTCTATCCGATCTGGCACGTAGCAGCCGCTCTGGGCTGCTGCGTGCTTCCTTCCATTCGTGTCAATCCCGCACCACCACTTCCAACCACCACGCGTCGGGTGGGAAGCACGCAGCACCCTCAGAGCAGGGTGCTACGTGCCAGATGTCGCAGCGTGCTTCCTTCCATTCGTGTCGTTCCCGCACCACCGATGTCCAACCACCACGCATCGGGTGTGAAGCACGCAGCACCCTCAGAGCAGGGTGCTACGTGCCAGATGTCGCGGCGTGCTTCCTTC
>JBILUL010000033.1:0-38483 GCA_044371005.1 Phycisphaerales bacterium
ATCCATGTTCTCCTCTTCGAGAAGGAAGGGAAACATGGATATACAGGATGGACAGCATGAGGAACGAGGCAGGGCAAGCAGCGTCGAGAGAGCACGCGGATGAGCAGAGGGTGCGACTGATCAGCTGCGGGTGCTGGTGGCTCGCTGTCTTGCTTGTGAATGGTCCTGTCCATCCATGTTTTCGTGCCTGCGCGCAGGACGTATGCGACGACATCCAGGTGAGAGCGGTTCCAGAGATTGGGTCTCTCGTGTTCCAGCCGTGGAAGGGCGCACGAAAAAGGGCCGCCGATTGCTCGGCGACCCTTGGGATTCAACGTTAGATGCTGTGTATCACTCAGCCTGCGATGGGCAGGCTCAGCGTGCCAGTGCCGATGCCGCCGTTGTTGTCGGTCAGGCGGGCGAAGATCGTGAAGGCGTTGTCGCGGGCCCACGAACGCGTGAGCGAGGTGGCCAGGCGGTAGTTGCTGGTGGCGGAACCCGAGCCCAGGCGACGGTCCGCCGAGTCCCAGATGCCGTTGCCGTTGGTATCAGCAAACCACGCCACGTTCTTGATCGAGCCATCCTCGTCCGTTGCGCCGCTCAGGGTGAGCGTCACACGGTTGTTGGAGGTGACGGCCGTCGGATTCGCGACGATCGTGCCGGCGTTGGGTGCCACGTTCGCGGCGACCGTGAAGCTCATCGCGACCGGGCTGCCAAGGCCAGCGCTGTCGGTGGCGCGGGCGAAGATCAGGGACTCGCCGACCGTCCAGGTCGTGGGTACCTTCACCATCGCCGTGTAGCCGCCCGTCGCCGAGGAGTCGGTGGCGAGCTTCTTGTCGCGGCTGTCCCACAGCCCGTCGCGGTTGCTGTCAAAGTAGAAGGCCACGCTGCGGACGGTGCCGACCGAAGCTTCCACGCCGCTGGCGGTGAGGGTGAAGGACTGGTTGAAGGTCGCACTGGTGCGGTTGGCGGTGAGCGCCACGATGAGTGCACCCGTGTTGGCCTGAGTGGTGATCTGCGTTGCCAGGGATGGCACGCCTTGCTCAGCATCGTTGTCGATGGCTGTTGCGAAGAAGATCTGGCTGCCCACGCCCCAGTCTTCGGCCACCGTTGCGGAGAGCGACCAGTCGCCGCTGCCGCTGGTGGCGGTGCCCACCAGTTCGTCGGAATCGGTCAAGTCGCCATCGTTGTCTGAATCGCGCCAGAACTGGACGCTGGTGACCGAGCCATCGGAGTCGGCCACATCCCTCGCCGTGAGCGTGAAGGCCTGGCCGACGCGGACGATGGCCAGCGACGATGTGAGCCCGCCGATGCTCGCTGTGTTGTTGACACCCTGAGCAACGACCGTGGTGCCCGAGTTGGTGACCACCGGTGCCGTGCCGTCGGTGACCGAGATCGTGAAGGTCGCGGTCTCGGTATCGCCGCCGACGAGGCGGTTGAGCGTGGGTGAGAAGACCAGAGCGCGGATCGCCGTAGTCGCCGCCGCGGCTGTTCCCGTGAACGTGTAGGCACCGTTGCCCGCATCGCTGAAGCCCGAACTGGTCAGGCTTGCACCAGTGAAGCTGCCCTTGGCCGCACTGTCGATGGCGACCGTGACTGCCACCAGACCGCTGGGATCCACATCCCCGATCGTCGTGGTTGCAAAGGGCTGGACGGTCTCGGTGTCGAGCACCGTGCCCGCCGCGGCGGTCCCGCCGATCGTCGGCGCATCGTTGATCGATGTGCTGACGGCCGAAACAGTGCCCGAGGCGTTCTGCCCCACAGCGTCGTACGCGACCACGGAGAAGGTACTCGTTTCCGTGCTGCCCACCGCGGCGCGGTCGGCGGTGGGACGGTAGACCAGCGTGCGGATCGCCGTCGTCGCCGCGGCGGCCGTGCCGTTGAAGCGGTAGGTGCCGACACCAGTCTGCGTGAACCCGGCCGAGGAGAGACTGCCGGAAGTGAAGCTGCCCGCAGCGGTGTTCCACTGAGCGACAAAGACGCTCAGCGCCTGAGACGGATCCACGTCACCGATCGTGATGGTGGCAAAGGGCTGGAGGGATGCGGTGTCGTTGACGGCCTGGCCCGTCGAGGCGCCCGAGAGCGTCGGAGCGTCGTTGACCGAGGTCGCGACGGCGGAGGCAGTGCCGCCCGTTGCGGCGCCCGAGGCGTCGTAGACATTGATGGAGAAGGTGCTGGTCTCGGTGCTGCCCACGCTCACGCGATTGGAGGAGGGTGTGAAGACCAGCTGGCGGATGGCCGTCGTGGCCTGAGCCGCGGTGCCGTTGAAGCGGTAGACGCCGGTGGAATGCGTCGTGAAGCCCGCCGCGGCGAGGCTGCCGGAGGTGAAGCTGCCCGTCGAGCTGTTCCACTGCGAGACGAAGACCGAGACCTGCTGTGACGGATCGACATCGGCGATGGTGACGGCGCCAAAGGGCGTGATCGTCGCATTGTCATTGACCGCCTGGCTGGTGGTGACGCCCGAGACGGTCGGGGCGTTGTTGATGGAGGTGCTCACAACGGTGGTCGTGGTGTCGGAGACATCGCCAGCGATGGAATCGGACACGATCACCGTGAAGGTGCTGGTTTCCGTCGAGCCCACCGCGACGCGGTTGGCTGTGGGAGCAAAGACCAGTGCACGCAGCGCGGTCGTCGCCGCTTCAGGAAGACCCGTGAAGGTGAAGACACCGTTGCCCTGGTCGGTGAAGCCCGCGTCTTCGACCGAGCCGCTGGTGAAGGTGCCCGTCGCGGTGTCGTCGACCGCCACCGTGAGCGTGATCGACTGCGACTGATCGACATCGCTGACCGTCATGCCCGCAAAGGGCGTGGTGGTGGCGTTGTCGTTCACGGCCTGCGATGCTTCAGCGCCCGAGAGTTCGGGAGCATCATTGATGGAGGTCGAGACAACGGTGGTCGTGGTGTCCGTGACGGCCTCAGCCACGCCGTCGCTGACGGTGATGGTGAAGTTGCTGGTGGCGGTGCTGTCCACGGTGGCGTAGTTGGCGGTGGGAGCAAAGACCAGTGCACGCAGTGCGTTGGTCGCGGCTTCGGGCAGGCCCGTGAAGATGTAGGTTCCGCTGCCTTCGTAGCTGAAGCCCGCGATCTCCATGCTCTCAGCCGTGAAGTTGCCCTTCTCCGGATCAGTGATGAAGACAGTGAGCGTGATCGACTGCGACGGATCGACATCGGCGATGGTCATGCCCGAGAAGGGCGCGACGGTCGCGTTGTCGTTGACCGCAACGCCGGCTTCTGCGCCCGAGATGGTCGGGGCGTTGTTGATCGAAGTGCTCACCACGGTGGTCGTGGTGTTGGTGACGTTGGAAGCAACGCCGTCGTTGACCACCACCGTGAAGGTGCTGGTCTCGGTGCTTCCCACGCTCACTCGATTGGCCGCAGGAGCGAACGCGAGCTGACGGATCGCACTGGTTGCCGCGGAGGCGGAACCGCTGAAGGTGTAGATGCCATCGCCCTGATTGGTGAATCCGGCCGTCTCGACACTCAGCGAGGTGAGATCGCCCTTGGCGGGGTTCCCGACGACCACTGTCAGCGTGACAGTCTGAGAGAAATCGACATCGGCGATCGTCATGGCCGAGAAGGGCGTGATGGTCGCGTTGTCGTTGACGGCCTGGTCAGCCTCTGCGCCCGAGATGGTCGGAGCATCGTTGACCGAGGTCTGCGACATGATGATCTGCGACCCGCCGCCGCTGACCGAGAGATCGGCGACCGAAAGGTCGAATGCCTGCTCGTAGACCGACTCGACCGTCTGCGCGTTGGCCGTGGGCGAGTAGACCAGCTGGCGCACTGCCGCGGTTGCGGCGGACGCCGAGCCCGTGAAGGTGTAGGTGCCCGGCTCGCTCAACGTCATGCCCGCCGCGGCGATGCTCTCCTCGGTGAATGCGCCGTAGATCGTGTTGCCGATCGTCACCGTGATGGTCACGGTGTCGCTGGGATCGACATCCGCCAGCGTGATCGCCGAGAAGGGCGTGCTGGTGGCGTTGTCGTTCGTCGACTGGATGGTCACCACACCGGACATGCTCGGTGCGTTGTTCATCGACGTGCTGACGACGGTGGTCGTCGAGTTGGTCGTATTGACGCCATCGACCGAGTCGCTCACACTGAGCGTGAAGCCGGTGGTCTCGGTGCTGCCAACCGCGACGCGGTTCTGCGTCGGCTGGAAGACCAGGTTGCGAAGTGCACTCGTCACTGCCGCGGCGGTCGCCGTGAAGCGGTAGACGGTGCTCGAGATCGCGGTGAAGCCCGACAGGCTTCCGGCCGTGAACGTGCCCTTGGCTGCATCGCTGATGGTGACATCGAGGGTGAGCATGTGGGCCGGCGAGTCGTCGTCGCTGATTGTCACGCCGCTGAAGGGCGAGAGCGTGGCCGTGTCATTGACAGCCTGCGAAGCCACGGCACCGGTGATCGACGCCATGTCGTTGTAGGGTGACGCGACGACATCGGTGGTCGCATCGGTCGTGATCACCGAGCCGTCGTCGACGGCGATCGAGAATCCGGTGGTTTCGGTGGTGCCCAGCAGTGCGCGGTTCTCAACGGGCTGGAAGACCAGGCCGCGGATGGCCGTGGTGGCGGCCGCCGCCGTGCCACTGAAGGTGTAGACACCCGAGCCCGCATCGGTGAAGCCAGACGACGTCAGGCTGTCCGACGTGAACGCGCCGTTCGATGCGGCACTGAGCGTCACGCTGATGGACAGCGTCTGTGCCGGGCTGTCGGCGTCGCTGATGGTCACGCCCGTGAAGGGCGAAACCGTGGCGTTGTCGAGCACTGCACCATCTTCCACACCGCTGATGACCGCCGCGTCATTCATGCTGGTGGAGACGACCGTCGTCGCAGCATCCGAATCGGTGGCACTGGCCTCGTCGTTGATGTCGATCGTGAAGGTCGTGGTCTCCGTGGTGCCGACGGCACCGCGGTTGTCGGTGGGATTGAAGACCAGGGCGCGGATCGCCGTGGTCGCCGCCGCGGCGGAACCCGTGAAGATGTAGAGCCCGCCGCCGAAGTCGGCAAAGCCGCTGGATTCCAGGCTGCCCGCAGTGAAGACGCCCTTGGCGTTGGTGTCGACGGTCACGTGGACCGTCAGCGAAGCGCTGGCATCCGCATCGGCGATGGTCACGCCGCTGAAGGGCGAGACCGTGGCGTTGTCGTTGGCGGTCTGGCCCGCCGTCGAACCGGAGATGGTGGGAGCATCGTTGATGCTCGTGCTCACCACGGTGCTGGTGGCATCCGAGGAGGTCCCGCCTGCGCCGTCGTTGAAGGCCAGAGTGAACGTCGAGGTTTCGGTCGAGGCCGAAGCCACGCGGTTCTCGGTGGGCTGGAAGACCAGGGTGCGGATCGCAGCGGTCAATGCCGCGGCGGTTCCCGTCTTGGTGTAGACGCCGCCACCGGCATTCGTGAAGCCCGCACCCGAGAGGCTGCCGCTGGTGAAGGAGCCCTTGGCGGCGGTATCGATCGTCACGCTCAGCGCGATGGTCTGATTGTCGGTGTCGGCATCGGCGATCGTGATCGTCGCGAAGGGAAGGACCGTTGCGTTGTCATTGACGGCCTGTGCCGACGCCGTGCCGCTGACCGACGGCGCATCGTTCATGCTGGTGCTGACGACCGTCGTTGCCGAATCGCTCGCCGCCGCGGCGACGCCGTCATCGGCCGCGACCGTGAACGTCGTCGTTTCGGTGGTGCCGACATTCACGCGGTTGTTGCTGGGGTCGTACGCGAGCTGACGGATGGCCGTCGTGGCATCGCCACGCGTGCCGGTGAAGGTGTAGACACCCCCGCCAGCGCTCACGAAGCCGCTGGCCGTGAGGCTCGCACTCGTGAAGACGCCCTTGGCTGCGGTGTCGATCGTGACCGTCACGGTGAGACTCTGGGTCGAGTCGGCATCGCCGATGGTCATCGTCGAGAAGGGCAGGACGGTCGATGTGTCATTGACGGCCTGCGAGCCGACGCCAACCGAGACGCTGGGCGCGTCGTTCATGCTGGTGCTGACCACCGTGGTGGTCGCGTTGCTCACCGAGCCGCTGGAGCTGTCGGTCACTGCGACCGTGAAGGTCGTGGTTTCCGTCGAGCCGACCGCGACGCGGTCATCGGTGGGATTGAAGACCAGCGCGCGGATCGCGGTGGTCAGCGCTGCGGCGGTGCCGCTCCTGGTGTAGACACCCAGGCCCTGGTCGGTGAAGCCCGCTGAAGAGAGGCTTCCGCTCGTGAAGGCGCCCTTGCCGTGTGCATCGAGCGTGACCGTCACATTGAGCGTCTGTGCGGGGCTGTCCACATCGCCGATGGTCATTCCCGAGAAGGGCGAGACCGTGGCGTTGTCATTGACCGCCTGTCCGGCCGAAGCGCCGGTGACGGTCGGATTATCGTTGATCGAAGTGCTCACCGCCGTTGAGGCGGTGTCGGTCACTGCGCTGGCCACCGAGTCGTCGACGCTCACGGTGAACGTCGTGGTTTCGGTGCTGCCCACAGCGCCGCGGTTGGCGGTGGGGGAGAAGACCAGCTGACGGATGGCGGTGGTTGCTGCGGATGCCGTTCCCGAGAAGGTGTAAACACCGCCGCCGGCATCGGTAAAGCCGCTGTCGGTGAGGCTGCCGCTGGTGAACTCGCCCTTGGCTGCATCATCCAGGCTCACCGAAATGCTCAGCGTCGTTGAGGGATCCACATCGGCGATGGTCATCGCGGAGAAGGGCGTGATGGTCGCGTTGTCGTTGACGGCCTGAGCAGCCACGGCACCCGAGATCGTCGGAGCATCGTTCACGCTGGTGCTGATCACCGTGGTGGCCGCGTCGGTGTCGGTGCCGGTCGCGCCGTCATCGATGCCGATCGTGAAGGTCGTGGTTTCGGTCGAGGCCACCGCAACGCGGTCGTTCGTGGCGTTGAAGACCAGGGCCTGGATTGCGGTCGTCGCCGCGGCGGGTGTGCCGGTGAACGTGTAGACGCCCCCGCCCGCACTCACAAAGCCGCTGGCCGTGAGGCTCTCGCTGGTGAAGACACCCTTGGCCGCCGTATCGAGCGTGATGGTGACGTCGATCGAGGCGTCGGCATCGTCATCGGAGAACGTTACCGCCGAGAAGGGCGATACCGTGGCATTGTCATTGACCGTCTGGCCAGCGCTCGAGCCGGCAATCACCGGTGCATCATTCATGCTGGTGCTGACGACGGTCGTGGTGTTGTCGGTGGCGGCATCGAGCAGGCCATCGGTGATGCTGACGGTGAACGTCGTCGTCTCGGTCAGGCCCGAAGCCACGCGGTTGTCTGAGGGGTTGAAGACCAGCTGACGGATCGCGGTCTGCAGCTGCGAAGCAGTGCCGGTGCGCGAGTAGACACCGCCGCCATCATCGTTGAAGCCGCTGGATGAAAGGCTGCCGCTGGTGAAAATGCCCTTGGCCGCGGCATCGAGCGTCACGGTCGCCGTGAGCGTCTGCGCGGGGCTGTCCGGATCGGCGATGGTCAGTGCCGAGAAGGGCGTGACCGTGGCCGTGTCGTTCACGGCCTGGCCGGCCGAGGCCGAGCCGATCGTCGAGGCATCGTTGAACGCGCTGGAGATGACCGTTGAGGTGCTGTCGGTCGTCGCCGCGGCGATGGAGTCGTCGGCACTCACCGTGAACGTGCTGGTTTCGGTCGAACCGACCGCGACGCGGTTCTCGGTGGGTGCGAAGACCAGTGCGCGGATCGCGGTGGTCGCGGCAGCAGCCGTGCCGGTGAAGGTGTAGACGCCGCCGCCAGCGGAGACGAAGCCGCTGGTGGTCAGGCTGCCCGAGGTGAAGTCGCCCTTGGCCGCGGTGTCGATGGTCACCGTGATGTCGAGGGTGTTGTTGTCGTCGTCAGCGAAGGTCACGCCCGTGAAGGGGCTGACGGTGGAGTTGTCGTCGACCAGCTGGCCGGCTGCAGTGCCGTCGATGCTGGGCGCCACGTTCACGCTGGTGCTCACCACCGTCGTGGTCGTGTTGGTCACATCCGCATCGACGCCATCCGAGAGGGTGATGGTGAACGTCGTCGTTTCCGTCGAGGCGACGGCAACGCGGTTATCGGTGGGGTTGTATGAGAGGGCGCGGATGGCCGTCTGAAGTGCCGCGAGCGTGCCCGACTTGGTGTAGCTGCCGCCGCCCGCATCGGTGAACCCGGCGGCCGAGAGGCTGGCGGGCGTGAAGACGCCCTTGGCGGCGGTGTCGACCGCGACGGTCAGTGAGAAGGTCTGCGCGGGTGCATCGGCATCGCTGAAGGTGATGGCGGAGAAGGGCGAGATGTCGGCGTTGTCGTTGGTGGCCTGGCCCGCCGAGGCGCCGCCGATCGACGCGGCATCGTTCACCGGAGTGATGACGACGGTCGTGGCGGCGTCGGTGGTGGCCGTGATGATTCCATCGTCAACGCTGATCGTGAACCCGACGGTTTCGGTGGTGCCGATGGCGATGATGTCGGCCGTGGGGGCGAATGTCAGGGCTCGGATGGCCGTGGTGAGCTGCGAGGCGGTGCCGGTGCGGGTGTAGACGCCCCCGCCGGCATCGGTGAAGCCGGCGCCGCTGACCGAGCCGCCGGTCAGATCGCCGAAGCTGGTCGAGTCGAGCGTGACGGTCAGCGTGAGCGTCTGCGCCGGGCTGTCAACATCGCCGATGGTGACGGCGCTGAAGGGCGTGACGGTGCCCGTGTCGTTGACGGCCTGCGCGGCGCTGGTGCCGGTGATCGTGCTGGAGTTGTTATACGGTGAGGAGACCACCGTGGTCGTGCTGTCGGTCGTCGCCGCGGCGACCGAGTCGTCGGCGCTGATCGTGAAGGTCGTGGTCTCGCTGCTGCCGACGGCCACGCGGTCTTCGGTGGGAGCGAAGATCAGGGCGCGGATCGCGGTGGTCGCAGCCGCGGCGGTGCCGCTGAACGTGTACACGCCGCCGCCACCTGAGACAAAGCCGCTGTCGGTCAGGCTGCCGGGCGTGAAGACACCCTTGGCGGCCGTGTCGAGCGTCACGGAGATGCTCAGGGTCGTCGCCGGATCGACATCGCCGATCGTCACGCCCGTGAAGGGGCTGATCGTGTCGTTGTCCAGCACGCCCTGCGAAGCCTCGGCACCGGAGATGGTCGGTGCGTTGTTCACGCTGGTGGAGATCACCGTGGTCGTCGAGTCCGTGACGGGCGTGGCGATGTTGTCCGTCACGGTGACCGTGAAGGTCGTCGTTTCTGTCGAGGCGACAGCGACGCGGTTCTGCGTGGGCTGGAAGACCAGTGCACGGATCGCCGTGGTCACCGCAGCGGCGCGGCCGCTGACGGTGTAGATGCCACCGCCCGCGGCGGTGACGCCCGCGGTGCTCAGGCTGCCCGACGTGAACGCACCCTTCGCCGCGGCATCAAGCGTGATCACCACGCTGAGCGTCTGGAACGGATCGGGGTCGGAGATCGTCACGCCGGAGAAAGGCGTCGTCGTCGCGGTGTCGTTGATCGTCGTTGAGGTTGTGAAGCCCGTCGAGCTGGGCGAATCGTTCGAGGAGATGCTGCGCACCGTCGTCGTGTTGTCGGTGGTGATGTTCTCGGCGTCATCCACCGTGATCGTGAAGCGGCTGGTTTCGCTGAAGTTCACCGGCACGCGGTTGTCCGCGGGATTGAAGACCAGGGCGCGCAGCGCCGTGGTCGCTTCCGAGGGCGAGCCGAAGAAGGTGTAACGGCCCGATCCCGCGTCGCTGAAGCCGCTGTCGCTGAGGCTTCCGCTCGTGAAGATGCCCTTGGCGGAGTTGTCGAGCTGCACTTCGACACTCAGAATGCCACTGTCGATGTCGGCGATCGTCACGCCGGAGAACAGATTCGTCGTCGAGCTGTCGGCCAGAGACTGGCCGGCCACGGTGCCCGCGATCGACGGAGCAGTCAGCAGCTGACGACCTTCAAGCTGGACGAGGGCGTCACGTGAGGGCTTGTCAACGCCCGCTGCTTCGCGCAGACGCGAGATGAACGAACGAGTGCTGGTGGTGGTGTCACGCCGACGATCATCCTGCTTCATGTTCAAACCCTTCTGAATGTCCCGTTCGTGGGGACCTGTTGCTGATCACTGCCTCACCCGGCACGGCCCGCTTGCTGCGGGTGATGCCCCCATGTCAGCCTGCTGCTCGCTCACACCACCGAGCCTGCAGGACTGCCAGGAAGAACCGCACGGTTCCTCCGACGTCGACTTCTCCCGGGCGAGATCGCCACCCACGGACGGGTGACCCTCGCCGGAAACACTCGACGCTGCGTCGGCACAATCGGACGCGATCGCAACGCACCTTTGAATCAGTGGTAAGAAAACCTCCAATCAACAAGAAGGCCTCCCCCGTTGGGGGAGGCCTCGCATGTGTCACGGAATTATTCAGAGAAAACAGGTGATTCAGCGACCACTGGCGCCCGGTCGCTGGACCGGTACGGGCCGCTGCATCACCGGAGGTGCGCCCACCAGCCGTGCGGACAGAATCCCAGGCGGGCTCAGCGGCCGCTGCGTCTTCTCATCCGTCCTCACGCTGCCCAGTTTCATGATCACTTCCTCACCCCGAACCGCCTGCGCAAAGGCCGTGTACTTGCCATCCAGCCTGCTGGTCCCCTCGCGGCTCAGGCAGATGAAGATCTGCGAGCCGTTCGTGTCCGGATGATCATCCCGCGCCATGCTCAGCACGCCGAAGTCGTGCGGCAGCCGGCTCTGCTCAAGATCAATCGCATACCCCGGACCGCCATCACCCGTTCCCGTCGGATCGCCGAACTGCACGACGAACGGATGGCCCGTTGTCGGAAGCCGCGGCACCACCCGGTGCACGATCGTGTCCGTGAAGAACCCACCCCGCACAAGCTCCATCAGATTCACCACCGTGTTGGGAGCCTGATCCGGCCGCATGCGGAACTCAATCTCCCCCTCACTGGTTTCGAAGACCACATGCTGCTCCACGTACGCACGGATGCCAGAGTAATGACTCGCCGGCGTGTTGAAGATCAGCTCACACTGCTTGCGCGCGTCGTAGTTGGGAGTGCCCGTCACCGGATCGGCGAACCAGGCCTGCCGCGTCTGCGTGTTGAGCAACGTTGCCACCGGCGCGGTCACCATCGGCTGCAGGATCACCGCACTGCCGACATGGCCCGCCCCCACCCGCAACTGGGCATAGAGCAGCCGCGGCGGCGTCGCCGTCCACAACTCCGGGAACAGCGCCGCCATATCCACCCGCCCCTCAATCACCGGGGCCGACGAAACCGGCTTGGGATCCTCCGCAAGAAAGAGTTCGATCACCGCCTCCTGCGGGGCCATCGGCGCGGTGGGCTTCTCCTGGACATTCGCCGCGTCCGCGGCCGCCTCGGGCTGCGGTGCGCCGCCGGAGTTCGCCGGTTCACCCTGGCCCGCTGCAGGTGCATTCGGCACCGACGAACCGGCCTCCGCCCGAGGCTTCGTCGCTGCGGCCGGTGCCTCCGCCCGCGGAATGCGAACCGTCATCGGGATCGGGCGATTGATGCCGTAATAGGTCCGATCCGGCGTGAGCTGGCCCGATGCCGGGAGATTCAGCAGACACAAAGCCGCGGCTGACAACAGGAGCATGCGCATGAAAAACCATAGACACGCCCGATCCGCCACACGCAAGCCCCGCCCCAATCCCCTCCATGCCGCGTGAAATACCGCTCAAAACAGATCAGTCAGGCTGCCACGCACCGGCAGCATGATCCGCGCGACCGACGGAGGCATTCGCAATTCTGGTGTGGCTGGGGTGGCGTCGAAAGGCTCAGCGATCGTCCGCGTTGGCCGAATCATCGAGCCGGTTCCACGCATTGATGACGACCGCGCCGTTGGCCTGTTCCTTGCTTTCGGGAAGCGTTTCCATCAGATCACTGGTCGGATCGTCGAACCAGTGGACCGAGAGATCCGCGCGAAAGAAGTTGACGCCCACGCGATGGTTGTAGTCAGACCGGATCTGCATCGCGTCCGCGATCAGCGAGGACTGAGCCGGATCGATGTTCCAGAGGATCGAAGTGCTCGCCGCGCGGCCGTTGGCCGTGGGACGTGAAACCGGGCCCTGGCCGCGGAAATGGAAGTTGCAGTTGATCTCGCCATCACCGGCCGACCACGAAAGTGCATAGGCGGAGTAGGGGTTGGAGCCGCGGTGTGAGGGGCAGTAGAAGACCTTCGGGGCGCTCACGTATCCCGTGTTGAACAGCAGGCCAAGCCCGTCCCATGCGGAATCCCGACCGTTGGATGCATCCACCTCGAACCGCGAGACCCGAAGTGCGACCATCTTCTCGGGGTTGTCGGCACCGCGGGCCAGACCCATGCCGGAAGACACGTACCGACTCACCGGGAGATGCCCATGAAAGTCATTGGCGTACATCACGACGCCGAGCCCGATCTGGCGAACATTCGACTGGCACGCAACGCGACGGGCCGTTTCATTGACCGAGGAAAGACTCGGAAGCATGAGGCCGATGAGCACCGCGATCACGGTCATTGAGACAAGCACATCAATCAACGTGAACGCACCGCGCCGCGCGCCATGACGCACGCTCGCAGCAGCACAGTTCCGTTCTTGGGCAGTTCTCATGTTCACACGAATACCCCTTGGGACCATGTCGGTCCGCAACCACATCCAGAATACCGGGTCCTGGTCGATGATGCAAGAAGTATGTTGGTTGCAAGTCGTAGGAAATTTCACCCAATGTGAAGGGAATCGTAATATGTTTGCCAAACAGAAGCCGATCATTCGACGCGGCGATGTGGATGGGCTGGCGGTTCAGATGAGATGAACACGGGTGATTTGAGCAACTGCCTCGCCGCGGGCCTCGTATAGAACCCCGTCCGCGTGTGTTTCGCGGCACTTCTCGAAGTCGACTCTTCCTTGAAGCCAGGACGCGGCGTGCAGGATGGACCCGTCAAGGGACCACGAAGGCAAACCGAAGTCAGGGCAGAAACGAGCGAGCGATGGGGGCGGTTGGATTCGGACAGTCCGGTGATGGCGAACCAATGGTGCCCGGCTCCGGCCGACCCACCAGTGGCGGCATTGACCTCGCCCTGATGCAACGGGTCGCGGCCAATGACGAAGCTGCAATCGCTGAGTTGTACGACCGGTTCGGCAGTCTGGTCTTCCGCATGGCCTATCAGGCCATGCCGACCCGTGCTGAAGCCGAGGATGCGGTGCAGGAGGTCTTCATCAGACTCTGGCGCACCGCGGGTCGCTACGACGAATCGCGCAGCGCTCTGGTCACGTGGGTGATGCTGATCTCCCGCCGGCACCTGGTCGACAAGCTCCGCCGCAGCAAGGCACGCCTGCGGACCGGTTCGATGGAGCAACCGGCGGTGATCAACGTCGAGGCGGCTCCCGCCGGGGATCCGCGACTGGACGTGCAGGAGAAGATGAAAGTCCTCATGCAGCGCATTGAACAGCTGCCGGAACTGCAGAGGACAGTCGTCACGCGGGCCTATCTGGGCGGACAGACGCTCCGGCAGATCGGTGAGGAGCTCAACACTCCTCTGGGAACGATCAAGTCGGCGCTCAGCAGAGCACTCGTGCGGCTTCGAGAGCGAAGTGGTGAGGAATTGGTTCTATGAAGTTACAACAACTGCTTGAAAATGCACATCTGGACGCTCTTGGCATGCTCGATGCCGATGAGCAGTCCCAGTTCAACAAGGCCTTCGCCAGCGCACCCCCGGCCGTCCGGGCGCAGATCCGCGGCGAGCAGGCCCGTGTGGCCGACCTGGGAGACCTTCTCCCCGATGTCACGCCCTCGCCCGAACTGCGCGATCGCGTACTCGCCGCAATCTCGGCGGAGATGCTCGCCCAGTCCGCAGGCACGGCCGATGCATCGGACGTCTACGACCTCCGCTCGCCCAGCCGCGTCTCACGCAGGTGGCGTACCGCGGCGGTCGGCCTGATCGGCGCCTGCGGCGTTCTCGCCGTCGCCTTCATCAACGTGCTGGCCATCAACACGCAGATCAAGCGAACGATGTCGGTCACCGATCTTCCCAAGGAAGTCACCCGGGGCCTGGGTTCCGAGCACACCGTCGATGTCCTCTTCAGTCAGTCCTCCCGCCGCGACTTCTTCGAGGTGGTGGGGGATGACACGGGCGCGGTGTCCGGCGTTGCTTCGGTGCTGCACAATCCCTCATGGGATCATGCCGTGGTCGCCTTCAAGGATCTTCCTCAGCTCGCCGGCAAGGAGTATCGCATCGTGACCGTCAATCATGACGGGCAGATCGGCGAACAGGTCGCCAGCATCGGCTCGGGCAGCGACAAGAACATCGGCACCGTGAACGTCGGTTCCCGGTTCATCAAGGCCGGTGCGAGCCTCGCCATTGTCGTCGCCGATGTCGGCTCCGGCAGTGCCTCGGGACGCATCTTCATGCACACCCGACTCTCCTGATTCGCGAACTCGAACGCTCTCTTTCGATCGGCGACGCACAGCGCCGATCCGCACACACTCCGGCCCCGGCATCCATCTCTCCAGCAACCTGGAGCGGCCGATGTCGGGGCCGTGTGATTTGCCGGGCAGCAGTCTTCGCCGCGAACACGCTCAGTGCACGCGATCAGTCGCGCTTCACATCCGGCACGCTGTCGATCAGGGTTTCGAGCTGTGTGTCACGCTCGAAGTTCGTCTTCGCGTGAGACAGCCGTCTCCACAGCGTGAGGGCAAGCACCGAGCAGAAGAGCGAGCCCCCGCCCGCCATCGCCAGGGTGTACTGCGTCCGCACGCTGTCAATCGGGTCATTGCCCGCCGCGGCGGCCTGCGCAATCGCGGTGGTGGCACCATCGACGCGCCGGATGCTTCCCGAGTTGACGAAGTTCGTCATGCCATTGGTGAAGATCTCAAGGATCCGAGCGGTCTGTTCGGCACCTTGCCCCTCCAGCCGAAGCTTGAGTTCTCCATCGCCGCCGGTTTCAAAGGTGAGCGGGCCCTTGGTCAGTTCAGCCACATCACCGGGCGCGGCGAGCAGTGCCATGCCCTGTCGCTTGTATCGTTCAGCCAGAGCCTCGTGCAGCCGCGGATCGGAGATCAGCCCCTCGTGCAGCTTCTGCCACTCGGCAAGCTCGCCGCCATTGAGCGCCCGATCGCGACCCTCGGCCTTGAGCACCGCCGTCGCCGCGAACTTCGCCGGCGCAATCTCCCGGGCAATGGCCCAGCTCAGCGCTCCTGTGAGCGAGATGATCGCCAGGATGCCCGCAAGCGGCGCCACGGTCCTCGAGATCGCTGTACGATTGAGTTCCTTCTTCTCCGCCTGAATGATCCGCTGCCGGGCCGCCGCGAGGTCGGCGCGCATCGCCAGGACCTGCTCGACCTGCTCGAACCGCTTGGTCAGCGCTTCTCCCGCCTTGCGGACCTTCACCGATTGCCGGCGGACCAGATCCTTGTAGGTCTTGAGTCGCTGACGGCGCCGCGCCAGTCTCGCCTGCATGGCGGCCCCGTGGCCATCGCCGGCCTGCTGATGGCTTGGCTCGGTGGCTCGCTCCTGTGCATCATGCGGGCGGATGGACTGCGCTTCGAGTTCCCTTGCACGCAATGCGGTTTCCCGCAGGCGTTCCTTCAGACCCTCGACCACACGTTCCAGTTCGGCCTGGTCCTGCCGCGACAGCTCAAGTGCCTGCGACTGCTGGTCACGGGCAAGCTCCATGGTCGTCCGGGCGGCTTCAAGCTCGGCCCGGCGAGCCGCCAGCTCGGCACGCTCCCGCTCCAGCTGCACGCCGTGCAGCCGTTCGATCCGCCACAACTCCTCGTATTCCTCGATCACTTCCATCACCATGGAAGCGGTCCCTGTGGCCGCAGGATTCCCGCTGCCTTCGAGCTCGGCTGCACGCGCTTCCAGCCTCGCGGCGAGCGCATCGAGCGCATCCTGCCGCTGCGACAACTCTTCCGCCGCGGCTTCGTTCTGACGCTTCACCGATTCAAGCCGTGATCGACGCTCCTCCAGCGCCGTGAGCTTGCCATGCATCTCCTCCTGCGCAGTGGCGAGTTCCTCCTCACGGCGGACGAGTGCTTCCTGACGCTCCTTGAAGGCACGCGTCTGCACCGTGAGGGCGGCACGCTCGGCCTGCAGCGACGCCTCCAGCTTCGAGGCCGATGCAGCGCGTTCGTTGACCTGCGTTTCCTGTGCCGCAAGCTCCGCCGCGGCCTGATCGCGGCGAGCCTGCATCTGCTGCTCAAACTGCGTCTGCCGTTCCTGCAGCGAGCTGGCCGCCAGTTCAATCTCCGCACGCTGCGATTCGAGTGCCGCCGCGTCGGCGGCGCATCGTGCTTCACGCGCCGCCAGTTCGCTGGCGGCGGATTCGAGTGCCTGCCGGCGCGTCGCGACCTGCGCTTCGTGCGCCGCCAGCTCGGCCGCCAGCTTCGATTCCCTGACCTCAAGGGCAGACTCGAGCTCCTCAATCGCCCGCTGCTCGCCGCTGGTTCGCGCACCCAGTTCCGCCAGACGCGCTTGCTCTGCGGCGTGAAGGGCCGCGGTACGCTCCTGATCCGCATCAAACACGTCGCGGGCCAATGCCAGCTCCTGAGCCTGCTGCGCAATCGTCTGCTTCATCGAGTCGAGCTTCTCACGCTCCGCGTCGAACCCGGCTTGAGTCTGTTCAACCTGCGCCCGCAGGGCCGTGAGGGCCTCTCGCTCCTGCTCGATGCCCAGACGCGTTGCTTCACTCGTCGAGTCAAACTGCGATTGCTGTGCAGCCAACTCCCGGGCCGTCTCCCGAAGCTGTGAACGTGTGCCTTCGAGTGCCGACTGATCCGCTTCGAGCGCCGCGGAGCGACGTTCCAGATCCGCTTCGAGCGCGGAGAGTGCAGCCCGATCCGCCTCGATGGACTCCATCCGCGAACTGAGCTCCGACCTGGCCTGCGCCAACGCCGTCTGTGCCGCCAACGCCGCGAGCGTCTGCTCGTCAATCTGCGTCTGCCGCCGCTGCAGTTCCAGCTGCATGATCGACTGCTTGCGCACGAGTTCACGCATTGCCACGAACTGCTGCTCGATGTCGCCGATCTGCGCCAGCACATCATCCGCGGCGGTCACGGTGTCCTGCGTCTTGTCCGGGGCGGAGTTTTCGGTCTTCTGTGGCAACGTCATTGGAACACCCGAGGGCGCCTCGCTCGCACCGACATCCACACGCATCCCCCTGTAGCCCGGGCGGGCAGGAGACGATGCCTCAGAATCATGATCAGCAGAGAGCGCAGACGCTGTCCAGTTCATCGGTTGCGCCGACACCCCGCGTGATCCGCATTCACCCAAGTGCCGCCCAGTTTCGATAATCCCGCCTGCACCCGCTGCCCGGTTCGGGCGGATCCGCCTCCCCGCCCATATCCTCCACGTGTGATAACCCTCTCGAGCCACGCCCTTCATCTCGAAGTCATCCCCGAACTTGGCGGTGGCATCGCGCGCTTCGATTGCCTCCACCCCGCACACGGACGAATCCCCCTCTGGCGGCCCGCACCCGATCACCCGACCTGGTTCAACCAGCTCGCCTCCTACTCGCTCGTGCCCTGGTCAAACCGGATCGACGGCGCACTGCTCCGATTCCGCGGCGTCACCCACACCCTCAAGGCCGACTGGCCCGATGGCACCGCCATCCATGGTGACGCCAAGCACCGTCCCTGGCACCTGCTCGACCGCACCCCGATCTCCGCCAGCCTTTCGACTGGCACCATCACCTCTCCGGACCGCAACTTCCCCTGGGCCTACGAGTCCACCGTCCGCTACGAAATCCGCGGCAACACCTTCATCACCCAGCTGGCCGTCACCAACCGCTCCGATCAGCCCTTCCCCTGCGGCCTTGGCTTCCACCCCTTCTGGTTCCGCCAGCTTCAGTCAGCACGCGGCCCTTTGGGTTCGCAGGCCATCGTCACGCTCCCGGTCCAGGGGCGATACCCCTGCGAACGCATCATGCCCACCGGTCCCAGCGTGCCAGATGCCGTCACCGGCCAACTCCGTGCCGGCACCACCCTCGAGCACCTTGATCTTGATGATGTCTTCAGCGGCTTTGATGGCAAGGCCCGGATCCAGTGGCCCGGGACCGGCCTGACCGCCCGATACGACTGTTCACCAGAGTTCGGCCACGCCGTGCTCTACTCGCCCGCCACCGGCCCGGTGGCACCTTACTTCTGCCTCGAGCCTGTCAGCAATCTCAACAACGGCATCGAACTCCGCGAACAAGGGTGGACCGACACGGGTGTCCGGGACATCGCCCCCGGCGAGACGTTCGCAGGCGTTTTCGGCATCACCATCGAGGGGCTCGGCACATGACGACGTTCCTGCTCAAGACCGAGCCGTCGGTCTTCTCGTTCGCGATGCTCATGAAGGATGGAGCGTGCACGTGGGATGGTGTCTCCAATGCCGCGGCGTTGCAGGCCATCCGCACCATGCGCCCAGGCGATGAAGTCTTCATCTACCACACGGCCGATGAACGTGCCATCGTCGGGCTGGCGCGAGTCACTTCCGTCCCGCGTGAAGACCCGGCCAACCCCGGAAAGAACGCGGCGGGCGAGCCCAAGTTCGCCGTCGTTGACCTGGAGCCAGTCAAGGCGGCCCGCACCCCCGTCACACTTGCCCAGCTCAAGGACGACCCGGCCTTTGAACAGTTTGCACTGCTGCGCCAATCCCGACTGAGTGCGATGGAAGTTCCGCTGCCGCTGGCGAAGCGACTTCGAAAAGCCGCGGGGCTGTGAGCCCGGGCACCCCGCAGTGAGCCCGACGGCGCACGCGGCTACACTCAAGCCCATGCACGCAGGTCAGAGCGAACCCACGCGGCGGATCGACTACTTCGGCGGCGACAACGCCTTCCTTTCCAACTTCCACCGCGACAGCTTCTCCGACGAGTCGGGGCGCACTTATCCCACGCTCGAGCACGCCTATCAGGCTGCCAAGGCGACCAACCAGTTTGATCGCGAACGAATCCTCATGGCCTCGACGCCCCTCAAGGCCAAGCAACTGGGCGCTGCGATCACCACGGCACCGGACTGGCTCGAACGCCGCGTCGCCGTCATGGATCACTTCCTGCGCCGAAAGTTCGCGCCCGGCACGGAGATGGCCAGGAAACTGCTCGGAACCGGCAACGCACATCTGGCCGAGGGCAACAACTGGGGCGATACCTTCTGGGGCACCGTCAATGGGGAAGGTCAGAACGTCCTGGGCGTGCTGCTGATGCGCATTCGTGATGAACTCGCCGGCGCAACGCTCCCCTCACCCACCGGCAACGCGGTCGAGCTCAAGCCGTTTCCGACTGCACCGGTGCCAGGCGACCCCTCGCAGGGAAGTCGGCGGCCAGACTCCAACGCGTGAGCTCGGTTCTGCCTGTGTGCCCGCACTCAGGCCGTGACGATGACCTGACCCAGGTCCGCCGAGTTGTTGAACACATTGGTTTCAACCACGCCGTCGGGCAGCAGCAGACGCACACCCATCGTGTAGGTGCCTGCAACAGTGGGGGCCTTCACCGAGAGGTTCGAGAGCTTGAGCACCTTGTCGGTGCGGATCTCCACCCTGCGCGTCTGCGTGATGGTTGAAACCTCAGAGCCTGTGCCATCGAGGAAGAAGAACTGGATCGAGATCGGGTTCTTGTAGCTCGTGTTGCCCGTGTTGCTCAGCTCGAGCGAGACCTTGCCCGTTCTGCCCGCGGCGATCGTGCTCGGATACGCGAGGGTCACCGCGCTCAGCGCCGGATCGAACGTCGGAGTCTGGACCGTGATGAAGGTGCCCAGCTCAAGCAGGTTGTTGTTCTCGTTGAGTTCCGCGATCTTCATCGTCTGATCGAGCATCACCACCAGTCGATAGGTGCCCGCGGCGACGGTCGTCGGCACTTTGAGGGAAAGGTCGCGAGTCCTGCTGACGCCAGCCGCCATGTTCGAGACTGATTCGCTTCTGGCGCTGCTCACGGCGATGTCCAGCGAGGTGTCGACCGCGCTGATGGGACGAAGGAACGCCTGCACCGACATCGAACTGCTGCGTGCCATGGAGTAGTCGCCCGCATTGCGATAGGTGTACCGCAGCGTCGGCGACTTGGCGAGCTTCTGGCCCTGGACCAGCTGCGAGGGCATTGTCGTTGAAACCAGTGTGCCCGCAAGATCGCGCACACCGAAGTTGAACTGCCCGCTCACCAGCGTCGAGGTGTTGTTGGCGTTGTTGGTCTCAATCGTCTGATTCGAGCCATCGACGATCGCGTAGAAACGCCATGAGCCGGTCGAATCCGCCTCGGAGAACGTGAAGCTCACTTCCGCGGATGCAGAAGCGTTGGCCCCAAGCGAGAAGAAGCTGATCGAGTCGCCCACCTGCTGATCCACCGTTGGATCAGCGATGGTGCTGCGCGTCCGGAAGACCTGCGCAAACGTGCCCGGCGCCGGGATCGGATCCGTTCCTCGGTTGGTCACCGTGACATTCAGACGGATCGGCGAGTTGGTCACCAGTGCGGCGTTGAGCAGCGTCACTGAGGACGTCAAGTCGACGACCGGATCAGGCTCGGTTCCACCGCCGGTTCCCTCACCCGAGAGCGTGAACGTCACGCCCTGCGAGATGTTGTTGCCCCGGTTCGATTCAGGCACCAGCCGCTCCGGATCCGCCCAGGCGAACATGCGCCACGTGCCTCCCGCAAGCGAGGTGGGCAGCGTGAAGGCGAATGAATCGGATTGGGAGTCTCCCGAATACAGCGCGCCGATGAAGGTGGCAGAGGCGCCCGTGAGCGCACTCGCCGTCGCCGCGTTGAACGTCGTGTCCTGGGTGAGATAGATCTGGACCTTCACCCGCGCATCCGAACCCAGAGAGTTGCCCAGGTTGTTCACCGTCAACGTGCCGCCGTACTGCACACCCCGCTCAAGCGCGCCCCCGCTCGACGGAGAGCCGATGGCGCAGGTGAGGTCCGCCGAGAGAAGATCGCGCCGTTCAAGGGGCTCACAGGCCTGTTCGTGCCACAGTTTCATGCCGCAACTCCCGAAGTTGTTCGTGCCACCATCGCATCACCCCGCCTGGTCGCGCTCACCATCACGCCGCAGCGATCAGTCCCGCGTCACCCGCAGGCCGCCCTCGCCGCGACTCGACATGCCAGCCCTCGCATGGGACGGTCCACCCGACCACCCACGCCTCACGCATCTTCGCGACGCGGCAGCCTGATCGCCGAACACACAGGATATGCCCCCAGCCTGTTCGCCTCATTGGCCCGCGCAGTTCGCACACCCCGGTTCTCGGAGTGATGTGCCACGTTGATTTCGCCGCAAACCCCGTCGCCCCCGCCATCCACCTCGACCCTTCCCCCTGCGGCCACCCGAGCCCCAGAGGTCAAAAAAGTCCTATAATAAATAGTCCAAAGCCGCTGAAATGCGGTGTGTGGAGATAATGAGTCGCCCTCTCCGGCCCGCGATCCATACTGAAGGCAAGGCCGTGATTTCGCTCAGGCGACAGATCCACCTCGGATTCGGGCAACTTTCGAGGCCCGGGGTCCGAACAATCTCGGCAGGTCCGCTGCGGGTTCCGGTGGCGTACGGTTCTGATTCTCATTTTTGCCCCCATGATTCTCCCGTCACGACGCTGGGTTCCCCAAAGACGGTCCGATGCAACGCAACTCGTGAGTCCACAGCCATGAACACCAAGTCACGCCGTCTGCCCCACACCTCCGCGGGCTTCAGCCTCATCGAACTGCTGGTGGTCATCGCCATCATCGCGCTGATCGTGTCGATCATCGTGCCCGCAGTGGCTTCTGCCCGCAAGTCAGCCCGCAAGGCCGACACGCTCAACATGTGCAACGGCCTCTCACAGGCCTGCAGTCAGTTCATCCTCGATCAGCGCCGGGCACCGGGGTACTTCACCGCCCGTGACATGGGATCGGCTGACAACATGAGCCGCGGCTTCTCGCAGATGGAGAACGCCATGCTCGATCTTGCCGGCGGCATCGTCGGCGCAGCACAGGCCGGTGAATCGAGCGATCTGGTTGATGTGGGACCGACCAACACCGGCGGCATCCGCGTCCGTCCGTCGCTCATCGGCGCTGGCGGCAAGTCCTACTTCTCCGCCAAATCCAAGTTCTTCAAGGAACAGAACGGCTCAGACGCCGATGGTGGCAACCGCAAGTCGACGGGCTCCAACCGCAACATGCCGGTGCTCGTCGATTCCGAAGGTTGCCCGATTCTGATGTGGACCGTCGACGACACCGCACGCAAGGAGATTCGCACCGCCGCGGACCTCAACGAGTTCGCCCGCGAAACCTCTGCTGGCGCTGCGCCTGCCCGCTTCTACTGGGCCAGCAACTCAGCCTTCCTGGGCGGAAACGTCAGCTCCGCAAGCGACCCGGAGAACTTCATCGGTCGTCGCCGCGTCAACCAGTCGGTCAGCAGCATCATCGGGTACGCCACCGCTGCACACGCCGCGAATCTGGGTGCGCTGTTGGGCAACCCCAACAGCCCCGCTCCCTACACCGCCGCCGCAACTGCTCAGTCGATCGTCCCCTCGGCGGGACGTGGCACGGTCATCATTCAATCGGCCGGCCCCGACGGTGCCTTCTTCGGTCTGGGTGACCGTGGTGCCAAGCGTCGCACGGGTGGCATTCTCTACTACGGTGACAACTTCGTCCCTGGCCCCACCGAAGACATCGCCGCGGCATTCGACGATGTGGTTCTTTCGGGGAACTGAGCCCACCTCCCCTATCTTCAAGCCAATCCACTGCCCCCGGGTCCTTACGGAACCGGGGGCGTTTCTTTGTTGGGAGGCTCTCGGCCCCAACTGCCAGAAACCGCCGGCCTGACTCCGAACCAGTGAAAGTGCTACCCCCAGGGAGGCCCCGTGGACGGAAACACCGTTTCCGCGCATCCAAAGGGGAAGGAACGGAGTAGTTGCGAAGTGCCGCAGATGCCCGATAGCTTCGAGCCATCTTCTGCATCGCCCGACCTCGATGCGGGTGAGGATGCCGTTGCGCCCGCGATGCAGGATGAATCCCTCGCCGCCGCGGCTATCTCCGGCGACGCCGACGCCGTCCAGCGGCTCTGGTCGCTGAATCGTCGCTGGGTCGCAGCCATTCTCCTTGCCCACAAGCCGCGGTGGGCCGATGTCGAAGACCTGCTTCAGGAAGTCGCCCTCTCCATGGTTCGCAAGCTTTCCGAAGTGCGCGATCCGCGAGCGGTGCGTCCCTGGTTGCGGACAGTCGCCGTCAACGTTGCTCACGCCGCGGCACGCTCAGGCAAACGCCGCTCGGGTGACGAGCGGCTCGGCGACACTCCCGACGATTCTCATCAGGGACGCGGGCGCTATTTCACGCAGGCGCCCGAGTCGCTCAGCGAACTCGAACACGGCCGCATTCTGCTGAGCCTCGCCGGTGAACTTCCGGATGGCTATCGCGAGCCCCTCCTGCTCAAGGCACTTCAGGATCTTTCGTACCGGGAGATTGGTGAGATTCTCGATCTGCCCGAGACGACCATTGAGACCCGCATCGCCCGGGGCCGACGCATGCTGCGGGAGCTCGCCTCGAAAAACAGCGCATTTTCCTCCCTCGCGTGATTCCGCAGGCGAATCATCACGGCGTGCTCACCCTCAAGGCCCGCGCCAAGATCAATCTCGCCCTGGGCGTCTCGTCGCCCCTGCCGCCGAACCATCCCAAAGCCGGATTCCACGAGATCGCCTCGTGGATGGCCGCGATTGATCTCTGTGACGATCTCCACGTGAGCCGCTCGCTTGATGGCCCGGGACACCTCCATATCTCCTGGGCAGTCGATGCGCCGCGGCCAACCCCCATTGACTGGGCCATCGAATCTGATCTGGTCTACCGTGCCTGGAAACTTCTCGAAGCCGCGAGTGGACGCAGTTTGCCCGTGATCATGGAACTCCACAAGCGGGTACCCGTGGGCGGCGGTCTGGGCGGTGGATCGGCCGATGCCGCCGCCGCATTGCTCGCCATCAATGCGCTCTTTGACCTTCGATTCAGCCCAGAGGCACTCCGCCACCTTGGCGCGCAGCTTGGATCTGACATCGCCTTCTTCCTGGACAATGGTCCACCCGCCTCACCGCCGCGGCCAGCCCTCGTCACCGGTCTTGGCGAGCAACTCGAGCGCGCACCGCAGATTGAGTCAGACCTTCTGCTCATCATTCCGCCCTTTGGGTGTCCCACCCGCCCTGTCTATCAGGCCTTTGACACTCTGTTGCACAACGCAGCACAAGATGCCAGAGCTCAGCACATCCGGGCATTGATGTTCGAAACCAACCCTCTGTGCGAGCGAGCGCTTTTCAACGACCTCGCCGCTGCCGCGGCAGCCGTCGCTCTGGAACTCCAACCCCTCCGTCAACGCATCGCTTCAGCACTCAATCGCCCGGTGCATGTCACGGGCAGCGGGAGCTGCATGTTCGTGCTGCCTCAGGGCACGCTGGGTGATTCGCTTCGTTCGTCGTGGGTTAGGAGCGTGGCAGATGCGGGCGCCTGTGCCATCTGGACCCGCTTTGCGGTCCATGAGGTCTGATTCGCCGGCCACGGGCTCCATTCCCTTCGATGCCCGACCTACTCAACCTCCACAGAAGCCGATGACTCGGAAACACAGGCGCACTTGCGACCGTATTGGTTCATGGCTGCACGCCGCGAGTTCTCGCGGTGCACAACAGGTCCGAGAATGCTTGAAGCGGACCCAGGGGTGTTGTGCGGCCCGGGTGAGCGGTGGAGGGTTGGGGGTGCAACTGTCGGTCGCGATGTGAAGTGGGTGAGTTTTCCTGAGGAGTTGCTCCATGCGGTGCTGGGAATCAAAAGGTCGGACGCTGGGCTTGCTTGCCGCCGCGGCGTTGCTGTGCGTGGCTGCCGGGACAGCCGCGGCCATCGATGCGCGCACGCTCGTCACCGCCCGCGAAGGGACCCTCAATCTGCGCACGGGCGATGTCGTGCTTGACACACTGCCCAACCTGCTGCATGCCGCGGCATTCACCAGGTCGCATGTGGTGCTGCGCCTCGATGGCCCGTTGGATCATCTGCGTGCCGCACAGCTGGCCGCTGCGGGGACATCACTCCGCGGCTATCTGCCCACCAACTGTTTCATCGCCGATGTTTCTGCAACAACGCCCGCACGGCTCGCCGCGGCGGGGTGTGTGGTTGGTATCTACGACTACCAGAATGACTGGCGTCTTGATCCCCAGCTCGCCGCGGCAGAGGGTGACACGTTGGTCAATCTCTGGCTGTTTGAAGGCCAGGCACCCGATGCAACCCAGGCACACCTGGGTGCTGCGGGCGGCATCAGGGTCGTTGAAACGGAACAGGTCGGAAACGGATGGCGCATCGCCGCGTCCGGTACCGCGGCGAACATCCGTACGCTCGTCACTCTCCCCGCGATTCAGTACATCGAACCGATCCCCGAATACTCGCTTCGCAACAACGTGACCACGCGATGGACGATTCAGAGCGGCATCACCAACGTCACGCCTCTGTATGCGCGCGGCCTGACCGGATCAGGACAGATCATCGGCGTCATCGATGGTCCCATCAGCAGTCTGCATTGCTCGTTCGTTGATGCGGTCAACCCGATCGGACCGCTCCACCGCAAGCTTGTTGCCTATAACGGCACGCTCGGAGCCGAACAGCATGGAACGCATGTGGGAGGTATCGCTGCGGGCGATGCGGGCAACGACAACGCCAACACGCGTGGCATTGCCTACAACGCCCGAATTGCGTACAGCCCGCATCCGAGCGCCTCGGAATCAAGCGTCTTCAGCCGGCATTCCACGCATTACAGCCAGGGTGCCTTCATCGGGACCAACAGCTGGGGCACGGATTCAACCCGTGCCTATGACGGCGGCAGTCGAGCGATCGATGTCTTCCTGCACGACAACGACGATGCGCTCGTGACGCATGCGGCGAGCAACGGATCCATCGTCACGAACCCTGAGAACGCCAAGAACTCGCTGTGTGTCTCGGCTTCGGTGAACGGCACCGGCCTCGATCAGATGTGCGCGAACATCGGCGGCAGCGGGCCCACGCTCGACGGTCGCCGCAAGCCCGAGGTCACGGCCCCGGGGTGCTCGATCACCTCCGCCGGGCCGGCCAGTTCCTGCTCCACGGTGACGCTGACGGGGACTTCAATGTCCACTCCCGCTGTCGGTGCTCTGGCGGTTCTCGTGCGCCAGTACTACGTGAACGGCTTCTACCCCACGGGTGCGGCGATTTCCGGCGATGGTTTCAGTCCCAGCGGTCCGCTGGTCAAGGCCACGATCGTCAACGGGGCCCAGGACATCACCACTTCACCTGGCTATCCGAGCAACCGCGAAGGGTGGGGGCGCGTTCTGGGTGATGCCAGTCTCTTCTTCGGCGGCGATACTCGCACGATGATCGTGCGCGAGACTCGCAACACGAGCCCGGGCTCTCTCTCGACGGGCGAGGCGTACGAGTGTCCGATGACGGTCGCGTCCAACACGCTGCCGCTGCGGATCACGATGTGCTACCACGACGCCGCGGCTCAGGTCAACGCCGCCCTCACGCCCGTCAACAATCTCGATCTTGTGGTCATCGCCCCCAATGGCGATGTCTTCCGGGGCAACGCCTTCGCCGACGGATTCTCGATTGCCGGCGGTGCCGCGGACACCCTCAACAACACCGAGCAGGTACACGTGCAGGCACCGCTCGCGGGAACGTGGACCATTCGCGTTGAAGGCACGGCGGTCAATGCCGGCCCCCAGGGCTTCGCCATCGTCGCCAGCGGACTCGTTGGTGAGACAGCCCCCTGCCCTGGCGATTTCAATCAGGATGGTGGCGTGGACGGACTCGACGTCGAGGCGTTCTTCAGCGTCTGGACCGCTGGCGAAGCCGCCGCCGATCTCAATCAGGATGGCGGCGTTGATGGAGGCGACATCGAAGCCTTCTTCATGGCCTGGGAAAGCGGCTGCTGAGCGTGGTGTTCCGGGTGGGGCCGATCATCATCCATTGGACGGGTGCTGCGCCGCCAGCTCGCGCAGGTATTGCCACGTGTAGATACCCGTGGCGTGTCCATCGCTGAAGGAGATCTTGAGTCCGTAGTTCCCGGCCAGTTCCGCCCCCAGTGCGGTAAGCGTTCCTGAGCCGCCCATGGGGCGGTTGGGCAGCACTGTCAGAGGGTTGTTCTCCATCTCATCGCGAAGCTGCCGCATGTCGGCACTGGGGGACATCCGCCGCAGGAGCGGGATGGAAAGGAACGCGGTGGTGCCGTCCTGCCACTGGATGGTCAGGCCCCGGTCCTTGCGAAGATCAAGATGAATGGGAGGCTGCTCCATGGGGTGCCAGCAGGGTACGCTTGTGGCCCATGACCATTGCGCCGCATGCCGCCGACACGCTGAATCAGGCCATTTCCCGGGTGCACTCTCCCGTCTGCGTCGGGCTCGACCCGGTGCTGGAGCAGTTGCCCCCCGAGATCAAGGCAAGGCACCACGAGCCGCTCGCGGCGATCGCCGAGTTCTGCCGCGGCGTGCTGCACGCCGTCGCGGGCACTGTCCCGGCCGTCAAGGTGCAATCTGCCTGTTTCGAACGCTATGGCGGGCGGGGCGTGATCCTCATGGAGGAGATCTGCGAGCTCGCCGCGGCGTTGGGCTTGGTGGTCGTCTGGGACTCCAAGCGAGGCGATATCGGCATCTCTGCCGCGCATTATGCCGCGGCGGCCAAGCGTCTTCATGCGACCTTCATCACCGTCAGCGGCTATCTGGGCCCCAGCGGCGTGGCACCCTTCCTTGAAGCGGGCCTTGGTGCGTTCGTGCTCGTCCGTACGAGCAATCCGGACAGCGATGCGATCCAGTCGCACACGCTGACTGATGGTCGCCGGGTCGCCGAGTTGATGGCCGACACCGTCGCCACGCTGGGCAAAGCCCGGATTGGTGCGAGTGGACTGAGCGATGTTGGGGCCGTGGTCGGTGCGACCAAGGCTTCCGATGGCACAGCGCTGCGAGCTCGGATGCCGGATCAGATCTTCCTGATTCCAGGCTATGGGGCGCAGGGCGGGACTGCCGCGGATATTCGGGCGATGTTGCGGCCCGATCGCCGCGGCGTGCTGGTGACTTCGAGTCGCGCGATCATCTACGCACCGGGTGAACCGGGCAAGCCCTGGACCGATGCGGTCGCCGCGGCGGCCAAGCGGCTTTCTTCGGAGATTGCCCAGGTCGTCGCCTGAGCATCGCCACGTTCGCAAATGTTGCTGCGTCGGACCGCGCCCCGGCACGTTGCGCGCTGTAAACTTGGCATTGAACCTCACTGCCGAGCTTCTCATCCCCGAGGTGGAAGAACTCATCCGCACCGGCAACTACGCCGAACTGCGGGAGAGCATGTCCAGCATGCACCCGGCGGACATGGCGGAGATTCTTTCGGCGCTGGATCCCAAGGATGCGTGTCTGGGCTTTCGGTTCCTGCCGCGTGATCTGGCGGCGGAGGCGTTCTCGTACATTCCGCCTGAGCAGCAGGAACTGATCATCACGCAGCTTGGCAACGAAGCCGCGGTGAGCGTGCTCGAGGAGATGACGCCCGACGATCGTGCGCGTCTTGTGGATGAACTGCCCGAGGCGGTCGCGCAGCGGCTTATCGCTTCGCTTTCTCCCGAGACGCGGAAGATCACGCAGGCCATTCTGGGATACCCCGCGCAGAGCGTCGGCCGTCTGATGACGCCCGACTACGTGCGGCTGCGTCCGGAGTGGACGTGCGGCAAGGCGGTGGATCACATCCGCAAGTACGGCCGCGATGCCGAGACGATCAACGTGGTGTACGTGGTGGACGAGCAGGGCAAGCTGATCGATGACCTGCGGCTGCGCCAGGTCTTTCTTGCGGCGCCTGATGCCCCCGTGCAGAGCGTGATGAATCACAACTTCGTCGCGCTGCGTGCCGATCAGGACCGCGAAGAGGCCGTGAGTGCGATGGCACGCTACGACCGCAACGCGCTGCCGGTGGTTGATTCACGCGGCGTGCTCATCGGCATCGTCACCAGCGACGACGTGGCCGACGTCGCGCAGGCCGAAGCCACCGAAGACATCCAGAAGATGGGCGGCGTCGAGGCCCTCGATGAGCCGTTTGATTCCGCCGGCGTTCTGTTCCTGGTCAAGAAGCGTGCGCCCTGGCTCGCGCTGCTGTTCATGAGCGAACTGCTCACCAGCAACGCGCTGGTCTACTTCGACGACCAGATCAAGAAGCTCTCGATCCTCGCGGTCTTCGTCCCCGCGATCATCTCCTCGGGCGGCAACTCCGGGTCGCAGGCTTCGACGCTGGTGATCCGTGCACTCGCGCTGGGTGAAGTCACGATGGTCGACTGGTGGAAGGTGCTGCGGCGCGAGCTGCTGGTGGCGGGCCTGCTGGGCGCCATCGTCGCGTCGCTGGGCTTCATCCGCATCAACATCTGGGGCATGATGGGTTGGTGGGTGACGCACAAGACCGACCCTGCGACCGGGCTCGACATGATCGATGCCGCGACGGGCAAGCCCGTTCCCGACTTTGCGGTGCAGGAGCACTACACGATGCTCGGGATTGCCATCTCGACGTCGCTGATCGGCGTGGTCACGTGGGGCAGTCTGATGGGCGCGATGCTGCCCTTCATCCTCAAGAAGTGCGGGCTCGATCCTGCGGGCAGTTCAACGCCCTTCGTCGCCACGCTCGTCGACGTCACGGGCATTCTCATCTACTTCACGTGCGCGATGATGATCCTGCAGGGCACGCTGCTCTGATCATCGACGAGGGAGGCTTCTGCTGTGTTCAGCAGCCCTCTTCCCAACGCAAGAAGAATGCACTGACATCCTCGCCGTCGACGCCTCCATCCTGATTGATGTCGGCCAGCGAATCGCCGGATTCCCATGCCGCGAAGAAGGCTTCGATGTCGCCGCCATCCACGCCGCCATCGCAGTTGAACTCCCCGGGGCAGATGCCCACCGTCGCCGGAGTCGAGATCCACGTGCCGCACGGAGTCGTCACCACGCAGTCGTAGCTGCCCTGATCGGCATCGGTCACATGCAGCAGCGTCAGCGTGGCATCGACCGCGTTCTCGAGTTCGACTCCGCCCTTGCGCCACTGGTACGTCGCATCACCGGCTGCAAGACTCGTCACCACCAGCTGCACGGTGGAGTCCGGGCAGGTGCTCACCGCGGCGGGCGAGACTATCGGCGAACCGTCCGGATTCTCGTGCAGCAGCGTTGCTTCTTGGAGGCTCAGCGCCCGGTTGAAAATCCGGATCTCATCGATGGCGCCGGGAAGATGGAAGTTGAGGTTGTTGAACTTGCCAAAGAGTACATCCTTGCCGTAATCGGGGAGCGTGAGCGACACTGGGTTGGCGCTGATGAGCACGCCGTCGACATAGAGCGAGCAGGTGCTTCCATTCCACGTTGATACCAGGTGATACCAGCGCCCGGGCACCCAGAAGCCGGGCCTCGTGCCGGCGCCACTGGCTTCGACGTCGAAGCCGAAACTCCCGCCGGATCCGTAGTTGTTTCCCGCCACTCCCAGGTGATACTGGTAGTAGGGGTAGGAGTGGGACACATATCCCTTGTCGATGATCGAGTCGTTGCCGGAACCCGTGAACGTCACCGGCCGATACCACGCGCTGACGCTGATTGACCGGGATGGGTTCAGACTCGGATGATTGGGAACACGCACGTAGTCGTTGACGCCATCGAGCGCCATGCCAAGGCCATTCACACCCGGCACGAAGGCCGGAACACCGTTGAGTACACCATGATTGCCTGCGAGCGACGCATCCAGCGCATTCCCCTGCAATGGCCAGTACCCAACCTGCCCCCCGCAGGGTTGTGCAGCCGACAGCGACGCGGCGGATGCCAGGGTCAGAAACACACCGGCACGAACGCCACGACCAATCAATGCACGCTTCATGATCTGCTTTCTCCCAGTTCGAGCAAGCCCTATGATGCTTCAAGTGGCGCCCAAAGTCAAGCAATTCAAGCCGCCATACCCCCTGTCTGAGGGGAAAGCCGCGTTCGGAGCTGGCTCGACAGGCTGCCGGATCCTGCCGCGTCGGTCCGGAAACCCGGACCGCTCACGTGCTGCACGCGGTGCTGGTCCGATCACTCGCGGAACGCTGCCATACCCTTGGGACGAATGAACCTTCTTGTCACCGGGGGCGCAGGATACATCGGCTCACACGCAGTGCAGCAGCTTCTGGCGCTTGGCCATCGCGTGGTCGTCATTGACGACCTCTTCCGCGGCCATCGGCGTGCGCTTGAACTGCTGGGGCTGGGCTCCAATCCCGCACTTGAGTTCGTGCATGGTTCCATCACTGATCCGGCCGCGATCGAAGCCGCTTTCTCGCTGGCCCGCGCCGATGCCGTCCTGCACTTTGCCGCTCTGGCTTACGTTGGCGAATCCGTTGACCAGCCACTGCGCTACGCCAACGTGAACATCGGCGGCCTTGGCTGCGTGCTCGCCGCGTGTGAACGGCACAATGTCTCGAGGTTCGTCTTCTCCTCAAGCTGCTCCACCTACGGCAATCCTCCCGCGGGCATGATCCCGGTTCCCGAATCCTGTCCGCAGGCACCGGTGAGCCCGTATGGTCGAACCAAGTTGGTGGGTGAGTGGCTGATCCGCGATTTCGCCGCGTCGCAGCGACGTGCCAATCGTCCATTTGCCTGCGCGTTCCTGCGCTACTTCAACGTCTGCGGCTGCGATTCCAGCGGGTTGCTGGGCGAGGATCACACGCCCGAGAGCCATCTGATTCCGATCCTCATGCAGGTGGCGATGGGGCAACGCGAGGGCGCCGAACTCTTCGGCACCGATTACCCCACGCCCGATGGCACCTGCGTGCGCGACTATGTGCATGTGGAGGACCTGATCGCCGCGCACATTCTCGCCATCGAGAAGCTCGCCCCCGGCGAAGAGCGGGCGTACAACGTCGGCATCGGGCGGGGCTACAGCGTGCGAGAGATCATCGAGGCGGCGCGGCGTGTGACGGGGCACCCGATTCCGGTGCGCGAAGGCCCAAGACGGGCCGGTGATGCCGCGATGCTCTTCAATGACTCGCGTGCGGTCATGACCGATCTTGGCTGGAAGCCGCGGCACACGGACCTGGATGCGATCATCCGCACGGCCTGGACCTGGTTCTCACGGCATCCCGATGGCTACCGCGGTTCACGCTGAGTGCGGTGCATCCGCAGGCTCACGTGCGGGTAGACCAGTCCATGACACTGCTGCATTGCATTCTCGCCGCGTCGATGGGACTGGGTGAACCCCCTTCACCTGCAGCTGAGGATGCGGCACTGGTGGTTCAACTTCACGCAAGCCTTCGTCACGGCAGCATCACCCAAGAGCAGTACACGCGGCAACTCAACGCCATCGCCGCCACCATCGACTTTTCGATCCTGACGATCGCGGAGATTGATCAGCTCTCGAATGGCTGGTTCTTCGATGTCACACAGACCGAGCAGTTGGCAACAGCGCGGCTTGATCGGCTCATGCAACGCCGCGATGTTGATGGGTTTCTCGCGGCATGCGCCCGCGTCAGGGTCATGTCCCGTGCCCAGTGGCGTGCGCCCGATGCCATCACCTTCGTGCGTGCACCGCTCGTCCATCCGGGGTGGCTGCCGGCGTCGGATCCAGAATCTGTTGGGCTTGACGCGATGGTCCGGCACCTGCAGTACCGCATCGATGAACCCTTTCCCCAGCACTTGCTCGAGGAACTCGCGCAGGTCGCGGCGATTCTGGTGAAAGACCCGCGTCCTTTGGCATCGCTGGGCTGTGAGAAAATCGTTCGTTGCCTGAGCAAGGTATCAGGATTGGCGCAGCGGGCACCGGAGCTTGCCGTGCTGTGTGAACAGGCACGTGTGAAGGCACTCGCCGCGGCTCGTGCCGATGAGGCGTACGCCGGAGATGCGCACATGCGAGCCGCGGCCATTACCTTCCTTGAGAGCCAGATTGCGCAGCTTCGATTCTTCGGTCATGTCGCTCCCGCCATCGAGCCATGCTGGACAAGCGACCCGAAAGTTGATTCGCTGGCGGATGCACGCGGCAAGGTCGTAGTGCTGGAGTTCTGGTCCGTCACATGCGGGCCGTGTGTTGGCAACATCCCGAACATGGAACGCCTCAAGCAGGAAGCAGCGGGCAAGCCTGTGGCCTTCATCTCGGTGACTGGCGCGGTGCAGGATGACCGCAGTGAGCCGCAGAACCCGACGGACCAGCAGGTTCAGGCCGCTTCTCGTGTGCTCAAGGAGTTCATGGCGACCAAGCAGATGACCGGGACCGTCTGGGTGAGTCCCGCCGGTGCGTTCGAACCCTCGTACGGCGTGCAGGGCATTCCACACATCGTCATCCTTGATGCGCAGGGTCGAGTGAGGGCAAGCGGGCTTCATCCCGCCCTTCCCGACAAGGTTCGCCGCGAGATTGAGTTGGCTGCCGTGCCTCTCCCTTAGGCACCATTGAACGAGCCGCACGCGCCTGCGCACCAGGAGCCAGTGCCCCCGACCTGGGTGATGTGGGGCCCGGGCCCGAAGCGGACTTCATGTCGGCGGTTGGATATTGTTTGGGCCAACCAACTCGGCGGGAACCGAAGCGCGAGCCATCAGTCCCAACGATGGTCGTACAGTGAAGCGGCCTGATTCTTTGGCCGAAACTGAACTGCCCTGGTGGTATGTGCGTTCTATTGACCTTTGAGGAGTGTTCTCATGAAGATTGTTGCGCGGACCGGTATCGTGGTGGCACTCGCTGCTGCTGTTGTGGCAAGCGCGGCTGGCACGGCGCTGGCCCAGGATGCGCAGCCTGCGCCCGCCAAGGCCCCCGCGGCACCCAAGCGGCTGGTAGTGGGCGACCCCGCCCCGGCACTCAAGGTTGCCAAGTGGGTCAAGGGCGATGAGATCAAGGCCTTCGAGCCGGGCACGGTCTACGTGGTCGAGTTCTGGGCGACCTGGTGCGGTCCCTGCCGCAAGACGATTCCGCACCTCTCCGAGGTCGGCAAGAAGTTCAAGGATCGGGGCGTGAAGGTCATCGGCGTCTCCATCTGGGAAGAGACCAAGGAAAAGGACGGCAAGACGCCCCACAACCCGCTGCCCGACGTCGAGAAGTACGTCGCCGACATGGGCGACAAGATGGCCTACAGCGTTGCCTACGGCGGCGACGAGGCCGAGATGTCCGAAACATGGATGAAGGCCGCCAATCGCAACGGCATTCCCTCGGCATTCGTCGTCGATGGCAAGGGCAACATCGCCTGGATCGGCCATCCGATGGAGAAGATGGAAGAGACACTCGAGCAGGTTCTCTCCGGCAAGTTCGACCCCAAGGCCGCGGCAGACGCCAGCAAGAAGAAGGAAGAAGCCAAGGCTCGCGCCAAGGAACTGGGCGGAAAGCTCCGCGCCACGATCACCGGCGGAAGGGCCAAGGAGTCCTTTGAGATCGTCCGCGAAATGCTGCGGCTCGATCCGACGATGTTCCCCAACGCTGCGGGCATCACGTTCCAGTCCGTGGCCGTGAACATGGGTCAGCTCGACATGGCCTACGAGTTCGCCCGCGAAGTCTTCGCCGGCGGCATCAAGGACAGTCCCCAGGACCTCAACACGATTGCCTGGACCATTCTCGATGATGCCAGCATCAAGCGTCGCGATCTCGATCTGGCCATGGCCATGGCGGCACGGGCCGTCGAAATCACCAAGCGCGAAGACGGCTCGATGATGGACACGCTCGCCCGGGCCTACTGGGAAAAGGGCGACAGCGCCAAGGCCATTGAGATTCAGACCAAGGCCGTCGAGCTCTCCAAGACCGATGCACGCATGCCCGATGCGATCAAGGAGCAGCTTGCGGATGCGCTCGAGAAGTACAAGGCCGGGAAGAAGTAACCATCCCGGCACAGGGCGGGGCTCACCATCAACCGTCGCTTGATGGTGCCGATGCTCCCAGGTCTCAAGGAGTCAGATCAACCCCAGTGGCGCACGAGCATGCCTCAGTTCGTCAGTCGGCCGTGCGAGTGGTCGAACGAATGCGCGAAGCGGGCTTCCAGGCCATCTTCGCCGGTGGCTGCGTGCGCGATGAACTCCTGGGCCGCGAGCCCGAAGATTACGACGTCGCCACCGATGCCACCCCGGACCAGATCGCGGCCCTCTTCGTCGGCCGTGCCTCGCTGGTGGGTGCTCATTTCGGTGTCGTCATCGTTCGAGAATGGTGCAACGCCATCGAGGTCGCCACGTTCCGCACCGACGGCACCTACACCGACCGCCGCCGCCCCGATGCAGTCACCTTCTCAACGCCCGAACACGATGCGCGTCGGCGCGACTTCACGGTCAACGCGCTGTTCCTGGACCCACTGGCCCAGTCCAACGTGCAGGGTGCCAGTGGCAGGATCATCGACTATGTCGACGGACTGGCCGATCTTCACGGCCGGATCATCCGCGCGGTCGGCATCCCCGATCAGCGGCTCGCCGAAGACCATCTGCGTGCCCTGCGCGCTGCTCGATTTGCCGCCAAGCTCGGGTTCGATGTGGAACCCGGCACCGCCGATGCCATCCGCCGCCACGCGGCTTCCCTGGCGGGCGTGAGCCGCGAACGAATCGGTGAGGAACTGCGGCGCATGATGGAACACCCCTCCCGCGCCGCCGCGGCGGACCGCATGCGGTCTCTCTGCCTCGAAATCCCCGCCCTCATGCTCGAGTCCGCACCGTTCCCCGCCGCTCTCACCGATGGCTCCCTGCTCGCCGGACTCCATCCCGCCGCCAAGGCCGATCAGGCACTCGCGGCGTACGCCATGGACCGGGGTGCACCCGCCACCGCCGCGGCAGGCACTCAACTGGCCGCACTCTGGCGCACCGCACTCTGTCTGAGCAACGAAGAGCAAGTTGCCATCCGCCACATCTTCTCGCATGTGGCTGAGCTCGAAAGCACGTTCCTCAAGCAGCCCATCGCACCCCAGAAGCGACTGTGCGCCAAGCGGAAGTTCGATGAGGCTCTCGAACTGGCAATCCTGCGCCGCCACCCGTGCATGCAGGAGGTCGTCCGTCGCGTTGAGGAGCTGCGCCAGCAGCCCGGCGGTGTCAATCCGGAACCCTGGCTCACGGGCGACGATCTCATTCGCCTGGGCCTTGCGCCGGGGCCGAACTTCAAGCGCATCCTCGATCGCGTCTATGACGCGCAGCTCGAAGGTGCCACCACTTCGGTGCAGGAAGCCGAAGCCTTTGCGAGGAAGCTCATCGCAGGTTGAATTCGACGCAGCGTTCTGACTGCGTTGCCTGCTGCATTGTCAGTTCGCAACGATCAGGGCCACTCTTCCGGCGGCGGAATCGGCGGCAGTCCCGCCTTGCTGCGCGTGAGGTTCTGATCCGCAATGGCACTGGCAAGCGCGGTGCGACGGAAGCGTTCGGTGCTCCCATCCACACTGATCACCGTGCACCGGCTCTTGGGATCCGGCGGCATCAGCATCGCAATCCACACCGAACCTGGCAGTGCGGGCGTGGTGGGCATCGGCTGGGTCACGAACAGGAAGTCGCCCGCGCGGGTGAGTGGTGTCGATGCATTGGCCTTCGATACAGCATCCGCCGTCATCGCCGCGATCTGATCCGGTGCCATCTGCAGCACACGCGACAGCGGCACGTCCGAGATGCTCGATGCATCCAGCGAACTTACCGTGGTCAGTTGAGGCACCAGAAGTGGATCGGCCGCGATCAGTTGCATCGGATGCACCGGGTACGCCCCGTTGGCTGTCGCATAGGCATTGAGCGCCTCGTAGACCGGGGTGATCTCATCGGACTTGCTCTGTGTCGATACGGTGCCGTTCCCGGTTGAGACGGTGAGCTTGCCGCCACCGCCGGTGGTGGAGACGACGAACATGATGCCCAGCAGGGCCAGCAAAGCGCCGGGCAGCGCCGAGACTGCCGCGGTGGCACGCAGTCCGCCGATGCGATGGCTTGCAATCAGCATCTGCGCCGAAGCGATGTACCACCAGATGAGCGTGATGGGTGCCCCGACGACGCCCACGCACGGAAGTACGGAAAAGACCGCGGCAGGCGCGCTGTAGCACGTGCACTGCAGCGTCCGTCGGAAGGGACGATCCGTCCCTCCCGTGATCATCAGCATCAGATGCACCGATGCCGTATAGAGCAGCAACGTTGCAATGATGATTGCAGCCAGGCCGACGATGCCGATCGCAGCGCCCATGACCAGGCCCATGAATCCGTGCCGCGGCACCATGCTTGAAGGCACCAGCAGGTTGGGCACGAAGAAGATGCCCATGTTGACCGAGAAGAACAACCCCATGACCGACAGGGCATACCAGAGTGCCTCGGTGAACGGGCGTTCCGTAGGCGTGATGGCGATGAGCCGTTCCGGGCTTGAGAGTGCCCTGCTGAAGGTCGAGAACCAAGCAGCGAGTCTGCCGAGCCGTGCCCGCTCAATCCACGGCATCGATTCGCCCCGGGTGAGCTGCTCTGCAATTCCCGCGGCGGGCAGCAGCACCATTTCATCCATCGTGAGATGCCGCGAGCAGGTGACGCAATCAAACTCCGGCGGCACCAGATGTCCGCTGGCACTCTGGCCGTAATACGCGGTCCTGCACCCCGGGCAGCAGAATCGGACGCTGTTGAGTGAGAACCGATACTGGCTTGGCGCGAAGGCCGTGCCGCATTCGGGACACTGGCGTGCCTCAAGATTCCACAGGGGATAGTCGCACGTTTTGCAGTTCATGGACGCCCAGAGGGTACGCCCGATTGCCCCTGCGACCGATGGCCGGCCTGGTGTCGGGTCAGGGTCGCCGCGGACATGCCTGAGACCTCAGCGTTGCTGCAGTAGTTCGACGGTCCGCCGGTACCTGGCCCACATGGCTTCCAGCGAGCTTGGAATGACCCGCACCTGGCCGACGACGCTGATGAAGTTGGTGTCGCCGCTCCAGCGTGGCACGAGGTGCCCGTGCAGATGCTGCGGTACACCCGCGCCAGCGGCGCGGCCCTGATTCACACCGAAGTTGATGCCCTGGGGATTGAGCGTCCGCTCCATCAAGTCCGCGGCGACATCCATGAGCGACCAGAAATCGGCCCGCTGTGCGGGCGAGTAATCAAGCAGCCGCGGTGCTGGTTCGCCCAGTGCCACCAGCAAATGTCCGTTGGCGTACGGATACCCGTTGAGCAGGATCATGCCCGTGGTGGTGCGCATGATGACGTGGTTGCGTTCATCCTGATCGGTGGGAGCAAGCCAGTAGTCGCGCAGGAACGAACCTGAGGAGGCCTTGGGCGGACCGCTCTGGCGTTCCTTCTCGTCGATCGACTCAAGGTACTTGAGCCGCCACGGAGCCTGAAGCGTCGGGCCCGTCGGATCGACCGGGCTGTCGGAGGGCTGAGGAGGTTGCTGCGAGGCGGTCATGCGGCGATGATAGGGGTATCTGGCACGTAGCAGACCGGCTTTGCGGGCTGCTGCGTGCTTCCTGCCAGTCGCGTGGTAGTAAAGGGTCTTGGCACGCGTTCAATTCACACGCTGGGTGTGAAGCACGCAGCACCGGCTCAGAGCAGCCGCTGCTACGTGCCAGAAAACGCCCGGCTTTGCGGACTGCTGCGTGCTTCCTACCAGTTGCGTGGTGGTGAAGGGTCTTGACACGCGTTCAATCCACACGCTGGGTGTGAAGCACGCAGCACCGGCTCAGAGCAGCCCATCTGATCTGGCACGTAGCAGACCGGCTTTGCGGACTGCTGCGTGCTTCATACCAGTCGCGTGGTAGTA
>JBILUL010000128.1:0-13948 GCA_044371005.1 Phycisphaerales bacterium
TCCAGCAACCAGATCCGCCGCGTGGCAGGATCGGCCACCGGCAATGTGCGCATCACCAATGATGCGACCACCGTGATGGTCGTCGATACGGTCGGAGCTTCGAGCAGCCTCGCTGTCACCAGCGGTCTGACTGCTCTGATCGCTCCCGCGGGCATCACAATCAACATTCCGATCACCTCGCCCGGTGGCGGCGCTCAGTTCACGACCGATTCGATCGCGATCAACGCGGCGGTCAGTGCACCGGGCATCACGATCGACAACAGCACCTCGGCCCTGAGTGTCGGCGTCGGCAGCGGCGCGGGAACGCTCAGCGTCAGCGATGCGGAACTCGCGCTGCTTGACACCACGGGCAGCGTGGTCATCGGTTCCTCCACCGCGGGCGTCGTCACTACCAGCGCCATCGACCTTCCGACTCTGGGCCGCAGCTTCGCGCTGACGCTGACCGGCGATTCGATCAGCACCGGCGGCATCATCATGGATACCGGCGACGAGCTCACGCTCTCCGCGGCTTCCGGCGGCGCCAGCCAGAGTGGCCCGATCTCGGCCTCGAACCTGACGCTCACCGGCGGCGGGACGTTCCTGCTCAACGATTCGACCAACACGATCGACAGCGTTCGGGGCAGCGTCACCGGGGCGATCACGATCGTCAACTCGGATGCACTCACAATCGGCGGCGCGCTGGCCAGCAATGGATTCAACATCGGGCTGGACGCGCCTTCGCTGAATATTCTCAACACGGTCACGGCGGGTGCGGGCGATGTGAGCCTCACCACCAACGACATCACGATCAATGCCGCGGTCAGCGGCACCAACATCCTTGTCGCCAACCGCTCCGCCGCCACGACCATCGGTCTGGGCGGTGCAGCGGGCTCGCTCAACATCAGCGATGCTGAGTTCAGCAATCTGGCCCCCTCGGCTTCGGGCACCGTCACGATCGGCAGCTCCACCGCGGGCGCGATGGAAGTGCAGTCACTGGTCAGCAGCACGGGTGCGGATCTGAACCTCATCGCCGCTTCGATCAACACGATCGGCGGCCTCAATGTGGGCTCGGGCTCCAACCTCCGCCTTGAAGGTGTCAGCGGCGGCGTTTCGCAGGATGAAGGCGGCGCCGGTCTCATCGCCGACACCGTCACCCTCGCCGGTGCGGGCTCCTTCAGCCTCGACAACACCACCAACGACATCGCCACGCTCGATGGTTCCGTCAACGGTTCGATCCTCTACATCGACTTCAACGCACTCACCATCGGCGCTTCGGGTCTTGCCTCAAACGGCAACGACATCACCGTCATCGGCCCGACCTCACTCACGGTGAACGGCGCGGTCGACGCGGGTGCGGGCGAACTGACCCTGCTGGCCAACTCCATCGACATCGCGGCGGATGTGACCGGTCAGGCCGGCATCAGCCTCGCTCCGATCAGCGATGGCATTTCGATCGGCCTTGCAGGCGCTTCAGGCACCTTCAATCTCACCACCACCGAACTCGGTCACCTGGTCAGCTCCGGGCTGGTTTCCATCGGTCGCGGCGGAGTCGACGCCGGTGCACTCGATGCCGGCGACATCGATGCCACCATCACGGGCTTCAATCGCGACTATTCGCTCTCGCTGCTTGGCACCAGCATCGGGCTGGGCAACGTCGCCGTCAAGACCGGCAAGAGCGTCACGCTCACCGCCGCGGCGGGCAACATTCAAGCCAACCAGATCGATGCCCCCGCCGGGTTCACCGCCACGGCCACCGACGGCGCAGGCCGCGGCATCTTCACGGTCAACAGCGGCGTCACCACCTCGAACGCGGCCATCGCCATCGATGGCGACCTGAACGTCGGTGGTTCGAATGTCACGCTCACCTCTGGTGGCGGCGACATCAACGTGACCGGGTTCATCGTCACGGGTGCCGACAACACCAATCAGCTCTCGCTGCTTGCGAGCGGCGGCGATCTGGTCGTCGGCGGCACCATCGGTTCGGGCACGCTGCTGGGAGCCATCGGCAGCGAGTCCAATCAGCTCCTGGGTCTGATCGCCACGGGCGATGCGATCTCGCTCCCCTCGGTCTTCGCAGGCACCCAGAACATCCTGATCGTCGCTTCGGGCTCGTTCACCTCGCTGGCCACGGTGAACACCACCGTCAACGGCTCGCCCGCGACGCCCACCTCGCTGCGCACTCGCTCGGGCGGCTCGATCTCGGTCACAGGCGCGGGCACCGCATCGGTCCCCGGTGCCGTCGATTCCGACGGCTTCGTGCTCTTCAGCAATGGTGGCACCACCACGCTGGGCAACCAGATCATCACCACCAACGATCTGATCACCTTCACGGGCAACGTGATCGCCACGACGAATCTGACGATGAATGCCGGAACGGCCGGGATCGGCTTCGCTCCCACCAGCACCGTCAGCCTGGGTGCGGGCAACTCGGTGCTCACGGCCGATGAGATCAACCTGCCCACCGGCGCTGATGCGGTCAGCGGCAACGGCACCAGCACGACGCTGCTCCTCCAGTCTGCGACCGCAGGCCAGAACGTCACGCTGGGCAACGCGGCATCCGATGCGGATGCAACGCTCGAACTCAGCGACAGCGAGCTCTCCTCGCTGGCCTCCTCCATCACCTCGCTCACCATCGGACGCTCCGATGGCTCGGGCACGGTCCTCATCAACTCCGCGGCATTCCGCAGCACCGTCACGATCCAGGCTCCCACCGGCGCCGGCGTCATCGTCGCCAACGGCATCACGCAGGAAACCCTGGGCGCTGATGTGACGCTCAACGGCTCAACGGCCGCCCAGATCGGTGCAGAAATCGTCACCCGCGGCGGCGACATCACGATCCAGGACAACGTCGTCCTCACCGGTGATGTGACGCTCGACACCACCGCTGCCGGCACCGTGACCGGTGCCGACAACACCGGCAACGTCACCGTGGCGGGCACGATCGAAGGCACGACCGATGGCAATGAAGGCATCACCATCGCGGCGGGAACTTCGGGCACCGCGGGCGTCGACGGCGTGATTTCGCTGGGTGGTGCGGTGGGCGCGACCAACTCCGTCGCCAACTTCACCATCAGCTCCGCCGATTCGGCCACCCTCCCCTCGATCCGCTCGGCGGACTTTGTCGACATCACGGGCCGCACCTTCACGTTCAGCAGCGGCGTGACGACCCTTAACGGCGGCCAGTTCCGCATCAACAACTCGGGCCTGGTCACGATTGACACCGCCGCGTTCAATGTCGAAGGCGGCTTCGTGCAGAATGCGGCCGCCACGGGCGACATCTCCCTGGGCGCGGACATTCTCACGCAGGGCGGTCAGGTCATCTTCACCAATGACCTGGCGCTCACCAGCAACGTGACGATTGACAGTGGCAGTGGCAACACGATCACCTTCGGTGGTCTGGTCGATGGCGCTCAGTCGCTCTCGATCTCGGCCGGGAATGTCGGTGCCGTCAGCTTCGATGACGCCGTCGGCTCGGTGACTCCTCTCACCTCGCTCTCGGTCACCAACTCCGGCTCGATCACGCTCGCCTCGGTCAGCGGCGGACCCACCGTGCGTGCAGGTCAGGTCAGCCTCTCTTCCTCCGGACTGGTCACCATCAACGGAACCGGTACCGATGGCGGCATCGATTCCGATGCAACGGTCGCCATCACCGGCGGCAGCATCACACAGAACGGCCTCATCATCGCTCGCGATTCCGGCGCTGACATCACCCTCAACGCGGACGGAGCGATCACCATCGCCAACGACCTGACGGTCGGCAGCGCGAGTGGCCAGATCGAGATCAACTCGGGCAACACTGGTGTCGGCGACCTGACCTTCGTCGGCACGCCGACACTCACCGCCGACACGATCCTGCTCACTGCGGGCGATGGCGTCGGCGGCGCGGGCGCCACTGCGATCGTGCAGGCCCAGAACGGTTCGGGCGGGCCCATCTTTGCCGGCATCACTTCCGGTTCACCCCGTTCCCGCTCGCTCACGATCACGCAGGACGGCAACATCACTGATTCGACGCTGCCCGTCGGGGCACAGTTCACTGATGGCCGTTCGGCACTGCTCTACTCGCTCACCAGTGAAGAGGGCACCGTCACGATTGCCAACCCCGCGACCATCGCCGACACGCGTCTCACGCTGACGAGCACCGCGTCGACCACTCCCAACATCTTCATCACCGGGCCCATCAGCGTCGTCTCGCTGACGACCAACGGCAACGCGAGCATCACGGGCAACATCACGGCCACCGGCGTCACGCTCTTTGATTCCACCGTGGTTCCCGGCAACGTGACCTTCAACGGCCCCGTCACTCTTGATGGCAACATCAACACATCTGGTGACCTCTGCATCCAGAGCACCCTGACGCTGCTGGCGGACACCACCTTTGAGACCAGCGGAAGCGGCATCATCCAGATCAAGGCGGCCGTCGATGCCGGCTCCAATGACCTCACCCTCACCGCAGCAGATGTGGACTTCAGCAACACCGGCAGCCTCACGGGCACGGGTGACCTGGTCTTCCAGACCAACGCCGCGGGCGACAACATCGTCCTGGGCAACGCCCTTGATTCGGATGCCGGATTCGATCTCACCAGCGATGGTCTTTCGTCCAGCCGACTGGTGCCGGGCTTTGCCAGCATCACCTTCGGTCGTGCCGATGGCACGGGCGTGCTGTCACTGGCCTCTGCCGTGACGCTCGATGATCCGGCCACCTTCCGCATGGGCGGCATCGGCGGTTCGATCACCATCGGCAATGCACTCACCGGCACCGGCAATGCGGGCTTCACCTTCGATGCCCCGACCACCGCGATCAACGCGGCGGTCACGCTCGCGGGCGGCGATGTCCGCATCCTCGACGATGCCACCCTTGGCACGGCGACGATCGCAACCGGCGGCGGACTGGTTGACATCAGCGGCGATGTCACCCTCACCGGCGATTCCACCATCAACACCAGCGGCGGCAACGTGCGTCTGGGCAGTACCGTCAATGCGGATGCCACGGCCAACAGCCGCGTCTTCACCATCAACGCTGGGGCCGGCACCGTCACCTTCCTGGGCGACATCGGCACCGACAATGGCACGCTCCTGTCCAGCCTCAGCTCGACCGCGTCGCGCACGACGATCGGATCTGCTCACACCGCGGCGGGTCAGACCTACACGGGTGACTGGACGGTCGGCGGCACCGTGCTCGCCGACAGCGGCACGATCGAAGCCACCGGCAACACGACTCTCTCCGCGAACACGACGCTGACCGCGACCGGCGGCGACGTGACGCTGGGCGGCACGCTCGACTCGGCCACCGCCGGATCTGAACGCACCCTGGTGATCAGTGCACCCACCGGCGCAATCAGCATCACCGGTGATGCGGGCTCTACGGTGCGTCTGCAGAGCTTCTCCGCGACCGCGAACACGATCCAGACGGCTTCGGTCAAGACCATCGCGGCCATCGACTTCACCGGCGACACGACGCTCAACGGCGGCGTCAACCCGGTGGTCATCGACGGCACCGACATCACCTTCAACAGTCCCGTGGTGCTCGATTCGAACACGACGGTGAACGCAACGGGTGCGGCAACCTTTGATTCCACCATCCGTTCCGCCACGAGCATCCGCAGCACGCTCGCGGTCAACTCGCCTGTGGCGGTCTTCGGTGGCAACATCGGCGGCGCCAGCGGCGACAGCGCCGAGCTGGGTTCGCTGACCACCAACGACGGCGGCTCGCTGAGCATCGCAGCCTCCTCCATCCTGGTCTTCGGCGACATCACCTTCGGTGACGCGATCACGCTCACCAACGATCTCACGGTTGATTCGGGCGGAAGCATCTCCTTCCGTTCGACCATCGATTCCGACAGCGTCTCGGCTCGGGCTCTGACAGTCAACTCGGGCGGCTCGACCGCCAACACGGTCTTCCTGGGCAACGTGGGTTCGGCGAATGCTCTGGCCTCGCTGACGACCAATGCCGCGGGCACGACCTTCCTGCCCGCGACGATCCGGACCACCGGCGCTCAGGTCTACCTCGACAACATCCGCCTTGCCAACAACGACACGGTGCTCACCGCCGGTTCGTTCAACTTCGATCAGCGCATCAACAGCGATACGTCAGTCCGTTCGCTCACCCTGAACGCTTCGGGCCAGACGCGCCTGGGCGGCGAGGTGGGCGGCGTGATCTCCGGCTCGCCCGAAGCACTGGCTCTGGCAACGCTGACCACCGACGCGGCGGGCACGCTGCTCATCGGCGGTAACGTCACGACCAGCAGTTCGCAGTCCTACGGCGAGGACACGCAGCTCATCGGTGATGTGGTCCTGTCGGGCAACGGCATCACCTTCGCCAACGCCATCCGTTCGCAGGATGGTGGACCCACGCGGGCCCTGACCATGGCGGGCGGAGCCGCGGGTGTCACGGTCTCGGGATCGATCGGCGTGGGCAGCAACCTGACAAGCCTCACGGCATCGGGCAGCACGATCAGCGTGCGTGCGGTGCAGACGACCGGGTCGCAGTCCTACACCGGCACGACGACGATCGTCGGCGATGCCGCTGCGCTCAACGGCGATTTCGATGTCTTCGGCACCGCCACGGTGACCGGCGACATCCAGGGCAACAACGTCCGGTTCCGTCGTCAGGATTCCCTGACCGCGGCACCGACCTCGCTCACCGGCAACATCACCAGCACCCTCTCCGGGGCCACCATCTCCTTCCAGGATGACCTCTCGATCGGTGCCAACACGGCCGTCTCGGGCAGCAACGCCACGGTGACCTTCGGTGGACGCGTGAACACGCTGGGTTCCAATGCCCGCTCGCTGACGGTCAACACCTCGGGTGTGACGACCTTCACGGGTGCGGTGGGTGACACCAACCGTCTCTCGAGCGTTGCCACCGATGCCGCGGGTACGACGCTGATCCTGGGTGGTCTTGTCAGCTCGACGGGTGCGGTGACGATTCTTGATCCCGCCGTGCTGGGGGCCAACACCAGCATCGCAGGTACGGATGTCACCTTCGGCAGCACCGTGGATGGTGATGCAGCGGGTCGCAATCTGACGATCACGGGCACCGGAACCACCACCTTCGGCGGGGCACTGGGTGCGACTCAGTCCCTTGGTCGTCTGCTGGTCAATGATCAGAACAACAACCGCGTGACGGTCGTGGGTGGCAACATCACGACCAGCAACGGCATGGTCTTCGGCGGCCCGGTCCGCCTGACGCAGAACTCGATCATGAACGGCGGTTCAGGTACGCTCTTCTTCCGCGGCACGATCGACACCGACACTTCAGCATCGGCGACGCGTTCGCTCACCCTGCTGTCGGATGCGGTGGTCAAGCTCGCGACCAATGGTGATGCGACCGACATCGCTTCGGGTGGCAGCACCGCGGGCGATGTCACGGTCATCCCCTTCCGCTTCGCTGGTTCGATCGGTGCGATCCGTCCGCTCAACTCCCTGACTCTGGGCGCGGCCCGCAGCTCGTCGCCCCAGTCGGCGTCCGCGGTCTTCGCCGCGCCGCTCAACGGGATCGGCGGCTTTGATGCGTCGGGCCGCATCGTCACGCACACCGGCATGTTCGACACCGTGACTCGCGGTGACGGCAAGCGTGCCGCGACCTCCAGCTTCGTGATCACCGTTGACGGCAACGGCTTTGCGATGGGTGCGGGCCAGAAGCTCACGGCCTTCGGCAACATCGCGGTCAACGCGACCGGTCGCCCCGTCACGCTCTCGGATATGTCGGCCACCGGCCGCATCGATGTCACCGCAGGAAGCATCGGGCTCACCTCCTTCTCGAAGACCGCGGCGTTCACCAACGTCCTGGTCGCGGGCACCTACACCACCCGTCCTGAGTTCCTGGTCGACTTTGTCGCCAAGCACGGCATCGACTTCAACCTGCCCGGCAACGCACCGCTCACCGGCTCGATCGGCCTCTTCGCCACCGACAGCGGCGTTCCCGGCAACGGTCTCGACGGCCAGATCTTCGGTCGCTTCGAGAGCGCCACGGGCACCGCGGCTGTCATCTCGCAGGCTCTGTTCAATGCACCGGGTTCGACGAGCCGTCTGCTGCCCATCGATCTGGTGGCAAGCCAGTCGCCCACCAACGCCGCGTCGGCGCTGGCGGGTGCGATCCCGCGTGACAATCGCGAACGCGAAGTGACGCAGGCCGTCATCCTGTCGGCGGCCTTCGGCAAGACGCTCGAGAACATCCAGCTCTTCACCAAGGCTCTGGATGCCCAGACGCTTGCTGAGTTCCTCGTCGGACGCGCCCTCTACCAGGACGTCCCGGCGACCCTCAACCCGGTCAACAGCGATCGCAAGGTCTCGCTCAACCGTCTGTCCAACCAGCCGGTGCTCGCGACGATCGAGGCTTATTGCGATCTGGCGTACGAGGACGGTGCAGCCGCCTTCGACAACATCGTGCAGGGCAAGCCCGTCGCCGAGCCGCGTCTGGGTCAGCTCAAGGACGCCGTCTCGGCGGCCTGGGAGGAGTATGTCAATGTCGTCGGCGAGGCGGGCGCGAGCGGCCGCGGCTTCCGTCAGCACCTCGAGGAGATCGGAGCCTCGGGCAACGAGAACGAGAAGCTGGCGATCCTGGCCCTCGACAAGGCTCGTGCGCTGCTCGAGCGTGTCGACGACATCGGTCTCTCGCCCCGCGAACGCCTCCAGGTCCGCGAGGCCATCATCAACAGCATCGGTGGCGGCCAGATCAAGGATCTCGAATCCGCGATCATCGGCCGGGCCGTGGCCATGGTCACGCAGTGACCTGACTATCCTGTCAGGTCCGGCCGGATCCCTGGGAGGGATCTGGCCGGTGCGAAACACTGGTGGTCGGGGAAGACCCCGGCCATTCCGCCTCCCCCCTTGCGTCGGCCCTTTGGTTCTGGTGTCCAGGTACGGATGGTGATCCTTGGGTGTAATCAACGTAGAAAGCCTGCTCAAGCCGATCTCGGCCGATTCGACCTGCGGGGAGAATCTGCGCTGGGACAGGCGGTTCCTTGAGCTCGAGCGCCTCGCCGAGGGCAAGGAAGAGACCCAGTTTTCCGCGGCGGAGGAGCCCAACTGGCGTGAAGTCCGCGACGTCTGTGTCGAGGTCTTTGCCCGGGGCAAGCATGTCCGTTCGGCGGTGCTCCTGACGCTCGCGGCGTTGCGGATTGAGGGCTATCCGGGCCTTCGGGATGGTCTCAAGCTGGTTCAGGGTCTGCTTGAACAGTACTGGGATCAGGTCTTTCCTCAGCTGGATGTCGAAGACAACAACGATCCGACGGAGCGTGTGAATGCGCTGGCTCCGCTGGCGACGCCGATGGCGACCTTCGGTGACAAGCTGAAGCTGCTGGATCGGGTCTATGAGGCTCCGATCTGCGATTCGAGGCAGATGGGCCGGTTCTCGCTGCGCGACATTGCGGTCGCGGCGGGGACGATCGTTCTGACGGAGGCGGAGACGGCTTCACGGCCAGCCGCGACTCTGTCAGCGATTGATGGTGCATTCGCCGAAACCGATCGTGAGGTGCTTGAGACGATTGCCAAGGCGGCCGAAGAGGCTGGCGAGGCGCTCAAGGCGATTGATGCAGTGTTCAGTGCCAAATGCGGGGTCGGGGTGGGTCCCGATCTCAAACCGTTCCAGACGCTGCTCAAGGACGCGTCTCTGCAGATCCGTCGTCGGCTCACCGCCGGGGACGCGGCAGGTGTCGCGGCGGGCCTGGGGGGGCAGGACGATGGTGGCGGCGGCGGTGGTGGTGGTGTCTCGCGGGGCGGTGGTGGTCAGCTGACGGGTGACATCACCTCTTCGGGCGATGTCGTCGTTGCGTTGGACAAGATCATCCGTTACTATGAGCAGTGGGAGCCTTCCAGCCCCGTGCCCCTGATTGTCACGTGCGCCAAGCAGATGGTTCAGAAGAAGTTCCTCGAGATTTCGAAGATCCTGACTCCCGATGCCGTGGCCACGCTGGAACGCATCGGGACGCCCCCGGATCAGTCCTCCGGTTAAGTGAGTACTTCGGTGGGGACAGGTGTGGGAGTTCTGGTTTGAGCAGAGTGGTGCAGCAGCAGAAACGTCAGTTGTTCTGAAAGTGGGTCGGCCGGGAGTCGGGTGACGAGGTTCATGCACTCAGTGTCCCCGAATGGTCGGTCTGGTAGATCAGTCGTTACATGCGTGAAGGGAGCAGTCAATGGCCAAGGCAAGCAGTCAGAAGTTCATCGCCCGCAACCGAGCCCCTCGTGTCCAGATCGAGTATGACCTGGAGCTCTACGGTGCTGAGAAGAAGGTGAATCTGCCGTTCGTGATGGGAGTCATGGCGGATCTGTCGGGCAAGCCCGCGGACCCGCTCGCCCCCGTTGCGGACCGCAAGTTCCTTGAGATCGATACGGACAATTTCGATGAGCGGCTCAAGAGCATGAAGCCCCGCGTCGCGTTCAACGTGCCCAATACGTTGACGGGCGAGGGCAATCTGCCGGTCGACATCACGTTCGAGAGCATGGCCGATTTCTCGCCCGCTGCGGTTGCCCGCAAGGTCGAGCCTCTGGCCAAGCTTCTGGATGCACGCACCCAGCTCTCCAACCTGCTGACCTATATGGACGGCAAGGGTGGCGCTGAGCAGCTGATGAGCAAGGTGCTCAGCGATCCGGAACTCCTCAAGTCCCTGGGCTCGGCCCCCAAGCCCCAGTAACACCGTTCGCCCAACGGTTCCACGCCCGGTCACCCGGGTGGTGGTCCCTCTGGCGTGTAGATACACAGTTTGGACCCTCGCGGCGGCAGCGACGCTGCACAGTTCGCGAAGATGAGTCCGGGAGAATCAATACCCATGTCAGAAGCACAAGCACAATCAGCAGGACTGGGCGGAGTCATGATGGGCGAGAGCGCCCTTGATGCCCTGCTCAAGAAAGAGTTCAAGCCCAAGACCAGCGGCGCTCAGGAAGCCATCGAGCGCGCCGTCAAGACCCTGGCCGAGCAGGCCCTGGCTGGCGTGGCAACGGTCAGCGACGACGCGATCAAGTCGATCGAGGCGATGATCGCGGCGCTTGACCAGAAGTTGAGCACCCAGGTCAATGCCATTCTTCACCATGCCGATTTCCAGTCGCTGGAATCCGCGTGGCGCGGGCTCGCCCACCTGGTGAACAACACCGAGACGGACGAGACCCTCAAGATCCGCGTCCTGAACATCTCCAAGAAGGATCTGGGCAAGACCATCGCCAAGTTCAAGGGAACGGCGTGGGATCAGAGCCCACTGTTCAAGAAGCTCTACGAAGAAGAGTTCGGCATGCCCGGCGGCCAGCCCTTCGGCACGCTCATCGGCGACTACTACTTCGATCAGACGCCCCCTGATATCGAGATCATGTCGGGTGTTGCGCAGATTGCTGCCGCGGCTCACTGCCCGTTCATCTCCGCTGCCAACCCCAGCGTGATGAACATGGAAAGCTGGCAGGAACTCTCCAACCCCCGCGATCTCACCAAGATCTTCGGCAGTCCCGAGTACGCTCAGTGGAAGAGCTTCCGCGAGAGCGAAGACTCCCGCTACGTCGGTCTCACCATGCCCCGCGTCCTGGGCCGTCAGCCCTACGGCGCCAAGAGCAATCCGGTCGAGGATTTCGGCTTTGAGGAAGATACGGCTGGCGCACACCACGACAAGTTCACGTGGATGAATGCCGCGTACGCGATGGGTGTGAACATCACCCGTTCGTTCAAGACCTACGGCTGGTGCGCCCGCATCCGCGGCACCGAGTCGGGCGGCATCGTGGAGGGCCTCCCGGTCCACACGTTCCCCACCGACGACGGTGGCGTTGACATCAAGTGCCCGACCGAGATCGCGATCACCGACCGTCGCGAAGCCGAACTGGCCAAGAACGGCTTCATGCCTGTTTCGCACTACAAGAACACCGACTACGCCGTGTTCATGGGTGCGCAGAGCATGCACAAGCCGGCCGAGTACGCCGATCCGGATGCGTCGGCCAACGCACAGCTGGGCGCCCGTCTGCCCTACCTGTACGCCACCTGCCGCTTTGCCCACTTCCTCAAGTGCATGGTCCGCGACAAGATCGGTTCGTTCAAGGAGCGTGACGACATGCAGCGCTGGCTCAACGACTGGATTTCCCAGTATGTTGACGGCGATCCGACGAACTCGTCGGAAGACACCAAGGCTCGCCGTCCGCTCGCCGCGGCGGAGGTCAAGGTGGAAGAGGTTCCCGGCAACCCCGGCTACTACTCCTCCAAGTTCTTCCTGCGTCCGCACTACCAGCTCGAAGGCCTGACGGTCAGCCTGCGTCTGGTAAGCAAGCTGCCCAGCGCCAAGGGCGGCAAGTGATCTGATATTTCTCTGATCCGGCTCCGCAACGGGGCCGGATCGGTTTCGATGATTCAGGGGGCGGGCAACCGCCTCCCGAACACGGTACGAAGCTCTTGAGACCGCCTGCCGGGGCGTTTCCCGGACGTATCAGGGCATCAAGATAACTGGGGGCGCAACCAAAGGCGTGCCCTGCGGACAGATCATCCGGGTTCGTGACCCGGGCTGCCCCGCAACTGACCAAGGAGCTGCACATGGCTGCATTTGACGCATTTCTGAAGATCGACGGCATCAAGGGCGAAGCACCCGATGAGAAGCACAAGGACGAGATCGAACTCGTGTCCTTCAGCTGGGGCGCGACCAATGCCGGTGCGCACTCCGCCGGCGGCGGTGGTGGTGCAGGCAAGGTCTCGATGCAGGACTTCCACTTCACCATGAAGGTGAACAAGGCCAGCCCCAACCTCATGCAGCACTGCTGCACCGGCAAGCACATCCCCGGCGCGTTCCTCACCATCCGCAAGGCCGGTGGCACGCAGCTTGAGTTCATGAAGGTCAAGTTCACCGACCTCATCATCAGCTCCTTCCAGACCGGCGGCTCGGGCACGGGCAACGATGTCCTCCCCACCGACCAGATCTCCTTCAACTTCACGAAGATCGAGTACGACTACTGCGCCCAGAAGAAGGACGGCACGCTCGACGCAGCCGTCAAGGGCAGCTACGACATCAAGCTCCAGAAGGCCTGATGTCACGCCGCGTGCGACCTGCTGCGGCAACCGCATCCCCTGTTCATTCATCGCACGCGCCTTCACGGCGCGTGCGGTTTTTTTCCCTCTGCTCCCTTGGCCCGCACCCGTATGATCGGCACGGCGCCGCAGGAGCGTCGCAAGTGTCCGTTTCGCCGCGGCGGGGCCGATCCCGGCGAGGGGCAAGAGCCGATATTGGAGTCACCATGCTCGCAGAAGATCTCATCAGGCAAGGCAGGATTCCCGAGGCCCTCAAGGCGCTCGAGGACGCCGTGCGCAAGTCGCCGGCCGATTCCAAGCTTCGCATCTTCCTCTTCCAGATTCTGTGCGTCACCGGCGCGTGGGAGCGGGCGCTCACGCAGCTGGGTGTCGTGAATGAGATGGATCCCAAGGCGCTGCTGATGGTGAAGACCTGTCAGGCGGCCATCCAGTGCGAGGCGCTCCGCAGCGGCGTCTTCAAGGGCGAACGCAGTCCGCTGGTGCTGGGTGAGCCTTCCGACTGGGTCGCCAAGATGATCCAGGCTTCGACGATGCAGGCCCAGGGCAACGTCCAGGCCGCCGCGACCCTTCGTGAACAGGCATTCGAAGCGGCACCTGCCACCACCGGAACGCTCGAGGTGGGCGCCGATGCGGAGAACATCGAGTCCATCCCCTTTGAGTGGATCGCCGATGCGGATGAACGCCTGGGGCCGATGTTCGAGGCCATCGTTGATGGCAAGTACTACTGGATTCCATACGAGCGAGTCAGCCTCATCCGGATCGAGAAGCCGGTTGATCTGCGGGACGCGGTCTGGGCTCCCTGTCAGTTCGTCTGGGCGACCGGTGGGCAGGGGGTCGGGTTCATCCCCGTCCGGTACCCCACGACCGAGACGGTCGGCAACGATGCCCAGCGACTTGCACGCGCCACGGACTTTGTCGATGGTCCCTCGGGCACGACCATCCCGCTGGGTCACCGACTCATTGCCACGGATGCCGGCGAGCACA
>JBILUL010000060.1:0-24410 GCA_044371005.1 Phycisphaerales bacterium
ATCAAACTCAATGCCCACCTGAACTTCCAGTCGTCCGAGCCAGCCTGAGTCCGGGGATCGTCCGGACTCTGAACGCTGTCTCCCTGGCCCGACCCGTTCGTGAAGGAGAATGCTCGCATGGCAGAACTCACGACCGCTGAACGTCTTCAGCCCTCATTGCTGGATCGTCTCACCGACGACTTTCCGCAGGTTTCGCAGGAAAGCCGTGATCGGCGCGTGATGTCGATGCGGCAGTTGCGGGCCGCGGTGCTGCGCGATCTGGGCTGGCTGCTCAACACCCCGGCCAAGCCCCGCTTCGAAGCGGTGCATGACTTTCCGCTCGTGGCCAACAGTGTGCTCAACTACGGGATCCCGGATCTCACCGGACTGACGACTTCGGGTCTTTCTCCCGGACAGCTCGAGAAGATGGTGGTAAGCGCGGTGCACCGCTTCGAGCCCCGGATTGTCGCCAACACGCTGGATGTGCGTGCGGTCGCCACCAAGGACCAGTGGGGGAACGAGTCCGACCAGCGCTTCGAGTTCGAGATCAGCGGCGATTTCTGCCCGTTGCCGATGCCCGAGGCCCTGTTTGTCCGTACCGAGGTCGATCTTGAGACCGGCCGCTGTGCGATCCGAGAGCGGGCCTGAACCGGCCCGCGGCTTCCTGCTCAGGGCTGCTGCACTACCGTTGCGATCCTCCCGTTCTTCTTCTCCACGGGCCTTTCCTCCACGACGGCTCCAAGTTCACCCGGCAGTTTGAGATGAGACCATGGACCGAAGACTGATCCGCTACTACGACCGTGAACTTCGCCACCTTCAGAGTGTCGGGCGCGAGTTCGCCAAGGAGTTCCCCAAGATCGCCGGGCGACTTGCCCTGGATGACTTTCCGTGCGTTGATCCGTACGTCGAGCGCCTGCTCGAAGGCTTTGCCTTCCTGGCTTCGCGGGTGCAGCTCAAGATCGATGCGGAGTTCCCCCGGTTCACGCAGAACCTGCTCGAGACGGTTTATCCCCACTATCTGGCGCCAACGCCCTCAATGTGCATCACGCAGTTCCAGCACGATGTGACCGAGGCGGGGCTAGCGGAAGGGTACAGGATTCCCCAGGGCACGGTGCTTCGGAGCCATCCGATCAAGGAAGTTGCGAGCTGTGAGTTCCGGACGGCCCACGACGTGGAGCTCTGGCCGATTGTCATCTCCGAGGCCAAGTACTTCACGCGGGATGTAGGCACGCTCGAACTGGGCAAGGTGTGGGGCGCGGGGCCGGATGTCTCGGCGTTCGCGGCACGCGGGTCCGCCGCGGCGATGACGGCGCTCAACGGCGCCGGGCTGTATCTGGGAGCGCCCGGCTCGGTCAAGGCCGCGATCCGCATTCGTCTTCGCACGACGGCCGGAGTTCCCTTCAAGGACATCGCCGCGAAGAATCTGGTCCTGCACCTGCGCGGGGGCGATTCAACGCCGTACCGGATCTACGAACAGTTGTTCGCGCACGCCAAGGCGATCATCGCACGCCCGGTCATTCCGGGCACCAAGGGCGGGGCGTGGCAGGAGCACATGGGCGCAGACCAGCGCCCCATCGGCGTGTCGCGCGTCGGATTCTCCGCGGCTGAGGCGGTGCTGCCGTATGACGACCGCTCCTTCCAGGGGTACCGGCTGCTGCATGAATACTTCGCCTTCCCGCAGCGGTTCCTGTTCGTCAAACTGGGCGATCTTTCGAAGGCCTTCGCCCAGTGCGAGAGCCAGCACCTTGATCTCATCATCCCCCTCTCGCAGGAGTGCCCTGATCTGGAGGGTGCCATCGAGGCCGACAACTTCGCGCTGCACTGCACCCCCGCGGTGAATGTCTTTGCCAAGCGGGCCGACCGGATCTTCGTGGAGGAGAATGCCAACGAGTTTCAGATCATTCCGGATCGCACACACCCGCTTGATTTCGAGGTGTACCGCGTGAACCGGGTCACGGGTTTCGCCACCGGCGGGCACGAGACGGTCTTCCGGCCTTTCTACGCCGCGACGGATGCCGATGCGCTCGGGGGCAGTTCGCAGGCCTCCTTCTTCTCGACCAATCGCGTTCCACGGGCCCTCTCCGACCGCGAGAAACGCGCGGGGCAGCGCACGAGCTACACCGGCAGCGAGGTCTATGTGTCGCTGGTGGATGCTCAGAGCGCGCCCTTCTCGTCCGACATCCGTCAGCTGGCGGTGGAGACGCTGTGCACGAACCGCGATCTGCCGCTGCAGATGCCGCTGGGCAAGGGCAAGACCGACTTCATGCCCGACATCGGCGGACCCTTCACGTCTGTTCGTGTGGTGGTTGGCCCGACGCCGCCGCGTGCAAGTCATGCCGAGGGAGACGCGTCGTGGCGACTGATCAGCCATCTGACACTCAACTATCTCTCGATCACCGATGAGGACCAGGATGGTGATGGCACCATCGCCTACGAGGAGCGGCAGGGCGCTGGCTCGCTGCGGGAACTGCTTCGGATCTACGGCAACGTCGGAGATCCGGTCGTCCGCAAGCAGATCGAGGGAATCAAGCTCATTCAGGCCAGACCCTGCACCAGGCGAGTGCCCACACGCGGCGTGGTCGCCTTCGCCCGGGGTGTCGAGGTCACGGTCACGTTCGAGGAGCACCTGTTCGAAGGTTCGGGCATCGCCCTGCTGGGCGCAGTGCTCGATCAGTTCTTCGCCAGGTACGTCTCGATGAACTCGTTCACGGAAACTGTCGTCCGCACCGAAGAACGCGGGGAGGTCATGCGTTGGAACGCCACTCTCGGTCAGCGCCCGGTCCTGTGAGCAATCGCTGGGGCGAACCCATCGATGCGCTCGATGAACTGCTCGCTTCGAGCAGCGTGGCTGACGATGCGCCCGCGGCGGAGTACGTCCACCCCTTTGACCGCGAGGACCCGGCAGATCTTCCCCGCGATCCCGCCGCCGTTCGTCAGGTGCAGCAGTCCGAGCGGGACCAGTTCTGGTCGCGACTGAGCGCCGAGCCCTGGGCCTTTGACTTCTTCGCCGCGGTCCGCCGACTCGAAGCCCTTCACCCCGAACTGCCGGGCTTTGGCTCCTCTTCACGCTGCAACGAGGACACGGTCCGCTTCAGCCAGCACCCTAGCCTCGCCTTCGCCCCCTGCACCATGCCCGAGTGCAGGCCTGCCAGTGAGCGAGCTCCGACGCGGCTGTTCGTCAACTTCCTGGGCATGCTCGGCCCCAACGGGCCATTGCCCCTGCACATCACCGAGCACGCGCACCTGCGGGAACTGCACCACAAGGACTTTGCCTTCAGCAGATTCCTCGATGTCTTCAACCACCGGATGGTGAGCCTGTTCTATCGCGCGTGGGCCGCGTCCAGCATGCCCGCGAGCTTTGACCGCACACCCCCCGCGGCACTCCGGGGCGATGTTCACTACACCGAGCGCGATCGCATTCTCGCCAGCGAGAAGGATCGATACCAGTCCTACATCGGTGCGTTCATCGGCATCGGCATGCCCAGCATGAGGCACCGCGACGCCGTGCCCGATATCGCCAAGCTCTACTTTGCCGGGCGCATTGCCGGTCAGCAGACCGGCCCCGAGGGCCTGCGTGCCATTCTCAGTTTCTACTTTGGCGTGCCAGTCCATATCGAGGAGTTCGCCGGCCGATACATCGACCTGCCCGACCGCTACTGGACGCGGCTGGGCGGCGGCCCCAACGTCAACTCCTCACCCGACGCAAGAGCTGGTGCCACGCTGGGCACTCAGTCGGGCGGTGCGATCGTCCTTGGCAGCCACGTCTATGACCCTCAGGGTGCTTTCCGCATCCACATGGGCCCGATGACGTGCGACCAGTTCGTGCGATTCGTGCCTGGTTCACCCAGCGAACGTCGACTGCGTGCCTGGATCCGCATGTACCTGGGCGAAGAATTCCACTGGGAAGCCCATATCACCCTCAAGGCCAGTGAAGTGCCTCGCACCAGCCTCCAGCGCACCCGCGTTGACGGCGTGGTCGGAAGCCGCCTGGGCTGGACTTCCTGGCTCATCACCCGTCCGCAGACCTCGGATCGTTCCGACCTTCATGTGCGCAGCGATCTGCGCGTGCTCAGAAGCTGATTTTGCTGTGCCGTCGGAGGTGGGCAGCACCTCCTGACGCGTCTTGTGTTTCAACTGATTTCCCTCCTGATTCGTCCGACCCATTTGAAGAGAACCTCCCCATGCCCGACATTGCTCGTTCTGCACTCTACGGCAAGCTCAACTCCATCGGGTACAAATCGCTCGAAGGGGCAGCGACCTTCTGCAAGCTCCGCGGCAACCCCTACGTTGAGTTCGTCCACTTCCTCTTTCAGCTCGTCCAGACTCAGGACACCGACCTTCACCGCATCATCAAGGCCTTCGAGATCGATGTGAGCCGGCTCGCGGCGGACATGCAGGCAGCCCTTGACCGTCTCCCGCGCGGAGCATCCTCCATCTCCGACTTCTCGACGCACCTTGACACCTCGGTCGAGCGAGCATGGGCCTACGCCAGCCTCAAGTACGGCGAGAACAGCATCCGCACGGGCCACATCATCCTCGCGCTGCTCCGCACGCCCGGCCTAGAGCATGTGCTCAAGTCGATCAGCCGCGAGTTCGAGAAGGTCAAGAGCGAGCAGCTCGCCGACAACTTCGCCAAGATCACCGATGGCAGCCCCGAGGCCATTCTCTCCTCGACCGAATCGCGCGGCGGCTCGGGCGCACCGGGCGAAGCGTCGGGCGCGATGGCCCCGGCCCAGATGGGCAAGGAGCAGGCCCTCAAGCAGTTCACGACCGATCTGACCGAGCAGGCCAAGAGCGGCAAGCTCGACCCCATCGTCGGCCGCGATGATGAAGTGCGTCAGTGCGTCGACATCCTCATGCGTCGTCGTCAGAACAACCCGATGCTCACCGGTGAGGCGGGCGTGGGCAAGACGGCGGTGGTGGAAGGCTTCGCCCAGAAGATTGTCGCCGGTGATGTTCCTCCCCAGCTGCGCGATGTGCGGCTGCTCGCGCTGGATCTCACCCGCCTCCAGGCCGGTGCCAGCATGAAGGGCGAGTTCGAGAATCGCCTCCAGCAACTGGTGGATGAAGTGCAGCAGAGCACCAAGCCCATCATTCTCTTCATCGATGAGGCCCACACGCTCATCGGCGCGGGCGGAGGCGCCGGCGCAGGTGACGCGGCGAACATCCTCAAGCCCGCGCTTGCACGCGGCACGTTGCGGACCATTGGCGCGACCACGCAGGCCGAGTTCAAGCAGTACTTCGAGAAGGATCCGGCGATGACCCGCCGCTTCCAGGTCGTGAAGGTTGATGAGCCCGATGAGATCAAGTGCCTCAAGATGATCCGCGGTCTGGCCAATGTCATGGAACGGCACCACAAGGTGCAGGTGCTTGATGAAGCACTCGACGCGGCAGTGCGTCTGAGCAAGCGCTACATCCAGGGGCGTCAGCTCCCCGACAAGGCCGTCAGCCTCATCGATACCGCTTCGGCACGCGTGGCGGTGTCACTGCACTCGGTGCCCGCGGAGATCGACGATACCCGCAAGCGCATCGACGCGTACAAGACTGAGCTTGAGATCATCGATCGTGAAATCAAGACGGGCGCTGAACACACCGAGCGCCGCGCCGATGTGGTGAAGACCATGGAGGGCGATCAGAAGCGTCTGGCCGAGATCGAAGCCCACTTTGCCAAGGAGAAGGAGATGGTGATGGCCATTCTCGAACTCCAGGCCAAGCTGAAGAATGATGGAAAGCCCGCCGCGGAAGGCCAGCCGGCTCCGACGCCGATGACCGAGGCGGAACGCACAGAGACGATCACGAAGGTCAAGAAGCTGCGTGAGGAGCTGACGGCCTTCCAGGGTGAGACTCCCTTGATCACTCCGGGCGTTGACGCCGCGGCGGTCTCGGCAGTCGTCAGCGACTGGACGGGCATTCCGCTGGGCAAGATGGTGAAGGATGAGCTCGAAGGCGTGCTCAAGCTTCCCGACACGCTCGAGAAGCGAGTCATTGGCCAGCGTCATGGTCTTGAGGCCATTGCCGAGCAGATCAGTCTCTCGCGGGCCAAGCTCGCCAATCCGAACCGCCCGGTGGGTGTCTTCATGCTCGTCGGGCCCAGCGGCGTGGGCAAGACCGAGACGGCCGAGGCACTCGCTGAAGCGCTCTACGGCGGCGCGCAGGGCCTCATCCGCATCAACATGAGCGAGTATCAGGAGGCCCACAAGGTCAGCCTGCTCATGGGTTCACCTCCCGGGTATGTCGGCTACGGCAAGGGTGGCGTGATGACCGAGGCGGTGCGTCGTCGTCCCTACAGCGTGCTGCTGCTGGACGAAGTGGAGAAGGCGCACGCCGACATCCACGAAGTCTTCTTCCAGGTGTTCGACAAGGGCATCATGAAGGACTCGGAAGGTGTGGACATCGACTTCAAGAACACCATCATCCTGCTCACCAGCAATGTGGGCACGGATCTGGTGATGAAGCTGTGCAAGGATCCGACGCTCAAGCCCGATCCCAAGGGTCTGGCCGAGGCGATGCGCGAGCCGCTGCTCAAGGTCTTCCCGCCCGCGCTGCTGGGTCGCCTGAACATCGTTCCCTACTACCCGATCTCGGATGAGATGATGCGGGCGATCATCGGTCTGCAGCTCAAGCGCGTCGGCCAGCGCATCATGGAAGGGCACAAGATTCCCTTCAGCTTCGACAAGGAAGTCGCCGACACGATCGTGTCGCGCGTCACCGAACTGGATTCGGGTGCGCGTGCCATCGATGCGATCATCACGCGTCAGATGCTGCCGCAGATCGGCAAGGAACTGCTGGGTCGCCTGATGAAGGGCGAAGCCCTCAAGAAGGTGCACATCGGCGTCAAGGACAGCGAGTTTGTCTACTCGTTTGAGTAAGCAACGCGGGCTCTCCCGAGCCTGAACAGAAGTGAAAACCAAACGACCCCGGCAGGTTTCTGCCGGGGTCGTCTGTCATTTGAAACACGCCGCGTGGCGAGCCTCTCGCACGCGGCACGGTCGCATCGGCATTGATCGACCTACTGGCTTTCTGCCCTTTGGGCTGAGCGCATGGTGTGCGACGTGGAGCGAAACTGTGAACAGTCGCTCAGGTGACTGCCTGGCTTTCAACCGGAGTTGAGATCACGGCTCGTGCACTATCACTTTTCTCATCCTGTCGATCCTGTCCATCCATGTTTCCATGTCTTCGCGGAGAAGGGAACATGGATGGACAGGATGGACAGGATTCAAGACACAAAGCGGCGTCAGGCCAGGCTGAGGTGTGAAAGAGCCTTGGAGAATGCGTTCGCCTTGGTTGCCATGGGCATGGCTTTCTGCAGCGGGGAGAGGGCCGTGGATTCAGATGCACAACTGTTCCGGCGCATCGTCGTTCACGAGTTGCGCTGGCGATTGCAGTGCATCGCGCGATGTGGTTCACGCAGGTGGAATGCCCCATACTTGCACGCCGATGGCGTGCGGGATCCTCTCCAGCCGTTGACCCGGGGTGGCGCTCGAAGACTCGCTTCACCCGCGGGCTACGAACGAGCCCTTTCGGGATGAAGCGCATTGGTGTGCGTGGTGAAGCGAAACAGCGAACGGTCGCTCAGTTGCTTTCCTGGCTTTCAGCCGTGGTTGAGGTTCAGCAACCGCCCGCTTCCCACACGGCGAAGAACGTGCCGATGTCGCTGCCATCGACGCCGCCGTCCTGGTTCACATCACCGCTGGTATCGCCGGATTCCCAAGCCGCGAAGAAGGCTTCGACATCGGCTCCATCGATGCCGCCATCGTTGTTGAAGTCCGCGGGGCACGATGGGCCGCACGAGTCAATCGTCAGGGTGCCCGCATCGCTGGTGGCACTGCTGCACGCGTTGGATGCGATGCAGCGGACCAGAAGTGCCGGGGAACTGCCGCCGCCAAGGTTGAGGGCCAGCGTCATCTGGGCAGCGGTGGGGGTGGAGACACCGATGGTTCCGCTCGCATAGGGCATCGATCCAGACACGAAGTTTGTCCAGGTGCCGGATGCGGACTGGTACTGCCACTGATATCCAAGACCGTTGCCGGTGGCGGTGATCGAGCACTGGACCGTGGCATCGCCACAGACCGTGGCTGAAGCTGGCTGGGTCTGAACCGATGCGGCTCCGCAGGGGTAGATGAGCCCGGCGAGTCCCTGATAGATGCCGCCCGCAGCACCGGTCGCACCGATGTTCGTCATTTGCCCAGAACCAAAGTCGAACCGGTAGAGGCGATTCGTGCCGCTGGTATCGCCGTCAGCGATGTAGAGCACTCCATCAGGCCCGAAGGTCATGCCGGCCACGTTTCCGAGAAGGACGCCCGTGTTCCATGAGTCGATGATTGCACCGGTGGCAGGATCGATCTTCTCGATCAGCGCCGGACCCGGATTGTTCGGATAGCGGGTGTCGAGCACGTACATGCTGCCGCTGGGGCTGAAGGCCAGAGCGCTGATGTCAAGATCCACGCCCTGCAGTGGTGAAATGGAGCTGGCCAGTGTGGCCAGTCCTGTGGTCTTGTTGATGCGGAAGAGCCGTGCAGTGTTGATGAGGGTGGAGACGCCCCAGAAGGAGCCATCCACGGGGTTGAAGGCGATGTCGCCCTCGAAGATCTGGAAGCCGCCCGAGGGGTCCGTACGGCCGACGGCGGTGGCTGCACCGGTGGTGGGGTTGATGGTGAAGATGAGGCCCTTGCCGCCCTGACCGGAGATGTTGTTGATGCGCCCGAACTGGTCGGTCAGGCCGTACATGATGCCGGTGGTGGGATCGATGGTGATGCCGACGCAATTGTTCACGTTGACAGCCCGCGGGAGCGTTGCCGCACTGGTGACGGGGTCGACGTTGTAGAGCGTTGGGGTGAGGCCGGAGGTCTGTCCGCCGGTGCGGAACATGATGCCGTACATCGGCTGAGCCGCGGCGGGGAGGGCAAGGCATCCAAGCAGACAGGCGGTACGCAGGGAGTTGGTCATGGGAATCTTCTGGTTCTATCAAGGTCGCCGCGGCGGAAGTGCCGGGCAGTCATCATACCGATGCGACCGAGCACGCTGTACCCGATCCGGGCTTCCTGGCTCCTGAGGGCCGACAATCGTGGATTCCCCGGGTTTAGCTGTCTGGTTCAAATGGTGCCGATAACATCAAGGGTGAAGGTGTGGGTGCAACAGCCGCGTTCACGCGGCGAAGATCAGGGATCATTCATCAATCGCCGCGTGGATTGCGGGAGGAGTTCCGATGGGTCGCAATGACTTTGACATGGAGTGCATTCGTTCGCCCCGGTTCACTTCGCCGTCGATTTTTGCCGGTGCTGCGGGGAGCAAGGAGCCGGGCCCGAAGGGGCTTGATGAGAAGATTGATTGGCCGCCTGGGAAGCGCAATGCGCGACAGGTGACGCCCATTACGGCGAACCAACTCAAGGAGGTGATGCCCCGCCTGCGCGAAGGCAAAGGCAAGAAGGCGGTCAAGATCAAGTTCTCCGCCGAGACGATGGTGGAGCCGCTCAACGCCGCGATGGTCGAAGCGCAAGTCGCGATGGCTGGCGGTCCCTACTGCGCGTTTCTCGCACAGATCGCGCATGAGAGCTATCAGCTGACGGCGTGGGACGAAATGGGGTCCGCGGCGATCGCCAACTATGAGCCGGTGCTGAAGGTGGACATCGATGCCTTCAAGCAGCACATCGCCGATACGGAGAAGAAGATCGAGGATGCGAAGACGACGGTGATCGATGCCCTGAAGAAGGCGGCGGAGGAGGCCAAGAAGCCCTACAAGGCACCGGATGCCAAGACGCTGCTTGCGGAGGCCCGCAAGTTGGTGCCGGCCGAGGACCTGACGAAGATGGAGTCGTACAAGACGCGTCTGTATCACACCAAGGGGCAGGGGTCGGGTCTTGGCAACGAGGAGTTGGGAGATGGAAAGCGCTTTGCGGGCCGCGGTCCGATCCAGCTCACGGGTCGCGACAACTACACGCGGGCATCCAAGGCGCTGGGGCTTGGTGACAAGCTTGCCAAGAATCCGGAGTTGGTGGCCGACGATGTCGGGATCGGGATGCGCACCACGGTCTGGTTCTGGACGACGCACAAGGGGATTGAGGATGCGGTGAAGAACCTGCGCGGGTATGTCTTCCCGAACGATCCCAAGGATCTGGTGGACAAGGAGCGCATGGCCTTTGCGCGCGTCTCGCGCATCATCAATGGTTCGTACAGGCCTGGCAAGTCTGATACACCCGCCAACGGTGAAGAAGACCGCTGGAAGTACTACAAGACGATGGTGGAGACCTTCTGGTACACCAAGGATCTTGGTGATTACGGAGGCAGCATGGCAGACCCGTGGGGCATGGGGACGGGCGTGATGCCGGTGTGAGTGGCGGGAACACGGAGAGCCAATCTGAAATCTGAAATCTGAAATCTGAAATCTGAAATCTGAAATCTGAAATCTGAAATCTGAAATCTGAAATCTGAAATCTGAAATCTGAAATCTGAAATTTGAAATTTGAAATTTCAGAATTTGGGTGTTGGCGCGTGCGGCATCGCGGCAAAAATGCCGCGGAGGCAGCCGTTGTTCCCGTGTCAGGGACTTTGGCTGCCTCCGCGTTGTGTGCCCGTGGTGCGGGTGAGTGTGTGTGGAGGGGAGGGGGGGAGGGGGGGAAACGTTGCGATCAGTCGGCAGCTCCGCTGGGCGTGGTGGCCTTTTCGAAGGCTTCGGGGTGGAGGTACTTGCCCTTTTCATCGCCGACCTTGTCAACGCTATTGGGGATGCGGTTGCGTTCGGCCCATGCGTCCTTGCGAACGCCGGTGACTTCCCAGGAGACTTCGATGCCCGGTGTGCTCGAGGTGATCTCGAAGGTGTTGCCCTCGATGCGGCGGCTCACGCGAACGAGCGCGAAGTTTGATTCGTCGATGACGGTGAGCTGGTAGCGGAAGTCGCGGTTGAGTGCTTCGAAGTAGTCGGGCAGGGTGACGGTGGCCATTCCATCGGGGCCGGTGGTGACGACACCGTTGTAGATGTTCATCATGTCGGGCGATTCGACGAAGGAGTGGTAGAGGTACTTGTTGGCAGGGTCGAGCGGGTGGTCGATCTTGAAGGAGCCGCCGCCCTTGGAGAGTGAGCCGGTGACGGCGAGATTGCCCGTGGCAGAGAGGGTCATGCGGGGCGTGGTGCCCGCGCCCGCGTTGCCACCTGCGGAGCCGCCATCGGTGTACCAGGCGAACTGGGAGTTGTTGGTCACGAAGCGGACCGAGCCCAGCGAGGAGTAGAGGCCCAGATCGTTCGTGCCGGTGACTGGCGTGGCGCCCAGTTGAATGATGCCGTTGCGGACGGTGAGGCGCGAGGTGCTGATCGTGGTGGAGGTGAGATCGGTGATCGAGGCGGTTGAACCGATCAACGACGCAGCGGTCAGGCTGGAGGCGAAAGAACTCGCGCCAGCGACGCTGATCCCACCCGCCGCTGGGGCCGCCGTGGTGCCGATTCGCAGGCCGGAGCTTCCGACCAGTGACGGTGAAAAAACGCTCCGCCCCGCGTAGATGTGGCTGTGGCGGATCGAGACTGACGTGTAGCGGCTGCCCGGAGGAAGTGCCGGCACGTTGAGTTGTCCCAGTTCATTCTCGCCCCACGCGATGAGCTGGCCATCGCTGCGTATCGCCGCGCCGACAGTCGCGCCGCCGGCGATGTGCGTGTACGTCATTCCCGCCGGCAATGCAGGCGGGTTGAGGATGCCAGACACATTTCGACCCCAGGCGGTGATCGTGCCGTCGCTGCGCAATGCGTAGCTGAAGAAGGTACCCGCAGCAATGGCGGTATAGCGCTGCCCAGATGGCAGAGCTGGAACGTTCAACTGCCCGAAGGCGTTGGCACCGAGCGCGAAAACACTACCATCGCTGCGAAGCACAAGGGTGTGGTCGGCTCCTCCCGCCATGGCGGTGTAGGTCATGCCCGCGGGCAGGGCGGGGATGGCGCACTGGCCGGATCCGCAGTCGCCCCATGTGACCACGGTTCCGATGCTGGTGAGCGCAAGACTCGGTCCGGCGCCGGTCGCAATCGCCGTGTACCTGACACCAGGCGGGAGTGTCGGTGCCTGGCTGGTTCCAGGCCATGTAATGACGCTCCCGTCGCTTCGAAGTGCAAGCGAGTTGGAGAATCCCGCACTCACGGCGGTGTAGGTCAACCCGGCAGGCAGTGCTGGTACCTGGGTCCAGGGGGCACTGATGCCCCACGCGACCACGGAGCCGTCGCTTCGCAGGCCCAGACTGTGCGAGTAGCCCGCAGAAATAGCCGTGTACGTCAGTCCCGACGGCAACGCGGGCGTTGCCGTCTGCCCGAACTCGTTGTACCCCCATCCGATCGGATCGTTTGGCCCCGAAATCTCCTGCGCGCTGCTCAGCTGCGTCAAGACGGCTCTTGCGGCCGGTTCCAGCTTGTCCACCGTGACTTTGTTGCCACCGATGGTCGGATTTGGGTAGAACCCCGTCAGATCGCCGCCCGCCGCCCAGTTGGTGGGCATCCGCGCTGCGCTGAGCACACCGGACGAGATGTTCGTCGCACTCAGATTGATGAGGCTGGCGCCATTGCCCGCAAAGACGTTGAGGGGATTGTTCAGTGTGAGCGGACTCGAATAGATCCCACTGAGGCGACCGGTGGGCAGTGCACCCGTGAGGTTCGCGGCATTCAGATAGAACGCGGGAGGGTTGCCGCCCAGCGTTGAGGCATCGGTCGCCGTCTGCGCAGTATCCGCGATCTCGGCACTCGTGGCGGTCGCCGCGTAGCTGGCCTGAGGCGTCGCGCTCAGAAGCTGCCGGGGCGAAAGCACGGTGAAGCCTGATGCATCAGAGCAGTCGAGGCCCGGGTCATCTCGAACCTCGATCTCGAGGTAGCGCTGCTGGCCGTTGAAGACCGCGCCGAAATCGAGCGAGAGCGAGAAGCGGCCGAGGGCAACATCAAGATTGTCGGAGCAAAGCGTGGAGCCCACCTGGTTGCCGCCGCTCGCCGCGTCGTAGAGGCGGAATCGAATGTCATAGGTGCCGGTGACATTGATGCCCGAGGCCACCAGTTCGCCCCGGTACGTGAAGGCTGTCGAAAGCGGCGCCTGTGCACGTGCTTCATTCACACCAAACAAGCATGACGCGGCGGCGAGAATCAGATGGGCGGGTTTGAGCATAGTGATCACCAGAGCGAACCAGAGAAATGAACGTGATGTGCACATCACGTTCAAAAGACGAAACGAATTTATCGGCACTCGGTCTGAGAACCAGAGCGGAGTCGTTGACAGGATGTTCGACGCTCAGGCCCACGCGCTTCACGCCGACGATGTGCATTCAAGGACGGATTCCTACGCACGTCATCCGGACGCCGGTGCAGTTCGCAGATTTCAACATCGGTTCGTCGAGATCTCGGTCCTTGTCCGTGGGTTTCGCGGGCCAAGCGGAATGACTTTGCGTTCGGGTTCATGGCCCATCGCAACTGAAGGCTCCGCGCGGCAACCACAGCCCGCTGGGACGGACATCAACGTGAGCGACCGCATCATCCATCTCCAGCTTCTGCTGCCCGTCTCGCACATCACTCCCAGCTGCCACTGCCTTGTGTCGCCCATCCTGTCCATCCTGCCTATCCATGTTCACTTCTCAGACCAGAAATGCAAACATGGATGCACAGGATGGACAGGATGGGTGAAGGGTCGATTCAGCATCCCTGGGAATGAGCGAGAGTGCAATCGCCCTGAGGCATCAACGCACGCGTTGCCAATCGTGTCCGAGTTCGAATCAAGGGGAGGCATCAGCGGCTCGCCGCCGCTCACGAGTCGTCTCGCACTTCAGCGAACGTACGACACTTCGTATGACCCCGAGCCCACCTGGAATTTCACCACACCCTCCGCACGCTTGAGCGGCGTGATCCCTTGCGCCTCCGCGATGGGCACGCCACCCTCAAGCACCTGCGACTGCTCCGAGACCGGCAGCTGCAGTGTTGCCACCGTATTGATGGGAATCGTGAACTTGAGCGTCACCTTTCGATCTGCGCTGATGCTCCAGCTCGATGAGATGTCGCCCCGAACCGATCGGAACGTCGCCGAAGCGCTTGTGAGCGGCCCATCAATGGCCGGGCGCAGCACGAACCTTGAGAATCCCGGAAACTCCGGATCAAGCGCGATGCCCGCCACGTCCGAATAGAGCCACTGCCCACACGAACCGAGCGAGTAGTGGTTGAAGGAGTTCATGCCGATATCGGGGTGCGGGCCGTGCTCGGGCGTGTATCCATCCCAGCGTTCCCAGATCGTCGTCGCGCCCTGCTTCACCGAGTAGAGCCACGATGGGAACGCATCCTGCATCAGGAGCTTGTACGCCACATCCGTTCGCCCCTGCGCACTCAGCGCGGGCAGCAGCAGTGAGACACCCACGAAGCCGGTCGAAAGACGATTGCCGCGTGCTTCGATGTCGGCAACGAGTTTCGCAAGCACCGGCGAGCGAAGCTCTGGTGGCAGCAGATTGAAGCGAAGCCCCAGCAGATACGCACACTGGGTCGCGCCGGTGATCGAGCCATCCTTCTGAACATACTTGGCCTGGAACGCGGCACGAACCTCCTCGAACAGCTGCTGATACTTCGCCGCGTCGGCGTCACGCTTCAACACTCGCAGCGACCGGGCCACCAGATCCGCCGAGTGCGCAAAGTAGGCCGTGCCGATCAGGTCCTTGGGCGTATCGGCCCCGATCGAGAGCCAGTCGCCATAGTCGTTGCCGCGTGCCTTGTCGCGGATCAGGCCGGTGCTGTTTGCCTTGCACCAGTCAACCCATCGCATCATCGAATCAATCGATCGCTCGAGAATGCGGCGATCGCCATACATCTCGTAGATCGCAAAGGGGATGATCGTTCCTGCATCCGCCCACGCTGGCGTTCCGTAGGTAAGCCCCTTCATCACCGGTGCGACATCGGAGTGCGCACCATCGTCGCGCTGCGCATCGATGACATCCACCATCCACTTGGTCATGAAGGGCGCGACATCGGCGTTGTACGCGGCGGTGGGGGTGAAGACCTGTGCATCGGCCATCCATCCCATGCGTTCATCGCGCTGCGGGCAATCGGTGGGAACGCTGACGTAGTTGCCGCGGAGTCCCCAGAGGATGTTGGATTGCAGTTGGTTCAGGCGCGGGTCAGAGGAAGTGAACGTGCCCGTCGAGGGAAGATCCGATCCGAGCACGATGCCCGTCACCGCATCCAGCGGCGGCTTGGCCGCCAAGCCAGTCAGTTCGACGTATCGGAAGCCGTGGAAGGTGAAGGAGGGTTGCCACTCCTCAACGCCGCCGCCGCGGCAGATATAGGTGTCAATCGCCGCGGCTCCGCGAAGGTTCGCCGTATACACCGTGCCATCCGGATTGAGCATCTCCCCGTGACGCAGTGTCAACACCGTCCCGGTGGCTGCGCTCACGCGCAGCTTCACGACGCCCACCATGTTCTGGCCCAGGTCAAAGGTCCAGCGGCCGGGTGCAGGCTCGGTGACGGACTTTGCGGGGAGTTTCTGCAGCACACGCACCGGATGATCAAGCGTGCTCTCCAGGGTGCGAGATTCCTCGCGCAGTGTGACCGGGCTCCAGCCGTCGGTGGCTGCGCCCGGCAGACACCATCCCGGTAGATCGAGCCTTGCATCGCAGATCGCACCATCCATGATGTCGGCGCCGATGATGGAACTGTCGTGGCGCTGCCATGAGTCATCGGTCACGAGGCGCTGTGTGGAGCCATCGGCGAAGGTCACTTCGAGCTGCGCCAGGAATGCCGCGGATGGGCCATAGAAGGCTCGTGCATGAAAGAGCCCGGCTCGCCCAGCAAACCAGCCCGGGCCCACCAGAGCTCCCAGCACATTCTCGCCGGCCTGGAGCTGGCTGGTTACATCGAAGACCTGGTAGTTCACTCGCTTGCGGTAATCCGTCCAGCCGGGCGCGAGTTCCTGGTCGCCCACGCGGCGGCCATTGATCGATACTTCATACATGCCCAGTGCGGTGGTATACAACCGCGCCTTGCTGATGGGCTTGCCCAGCGTGAACGTGGAGCGAAGCAGCGGCAGACTTTCGCGTGCCAGAAGCAACGCGGCGTTCTCATCCACATCGGCCGTGAAGGGTGTACCTTGCCGGCGGTATTCGACCTTGAGCCGCTTCCGCACGGATGGGGCGGGGTCGCCGCCAAGTGTCTGGTTGCTGGCGATGATCGGGTGCGTGGGGTCGTTGCGTGCCGCGGCTTCGAGGACGGCGGCTGTCACATCCTTCGAGACTTTGCCATCAGGCGTGTAGTACGTCGCCTTGACGATCTCAACCGGCAGCGGGTTGGGTGTGGCATCGATCCACTTGGCGGACCAGTCCTGCGGGCTGAGGAGTGCTTGTTCCCAGAAGGCGACAGGGCTCCACGGGCCGGGGGTGCCTTGCGCATTCCAGGCCTGCACTTTCCAGAAGCAGCGCTGGCGGGAGGCCAGTGGCTTTCCGGCGTAGGTGATGTGGGCGGATTCGGAGGAAGCCACCTTGCCAGTATCCCAGAGGTCGCCTTCATCACGGGCGAGTGCTTCCTGCGAGTTTGCAACGAGGATTCGATAGGCGGTCTGGAACTCGCCGCGGCGGGGGGAGGGGGTGGAGGGGGACGAGGGTGAATAGACCCAACCGAGCCGCGGCGTGGGTTCCTGGAGCCCGATGGGGTTGGTGAGATATTCGCAGCGAAGCTGGGCCGGAGTCAATGCGGCATCGTCCGCCGCGGCGGGGGCAGCCCAGACATGGGCGCTGATGCACGCGGCGGCGGAACAGAAAAAAGCAAGGTTCATTGTCACGGGTCTCCGGGGCACAGAGGGCGCTTCAGGCGGAGATTAGGCGGCCTGCCGCGTGTGATGGCTCGGATGTTCAGGAAGGGCGTGGTGTAGGGCGGAAGGTGGATGGTGGGGCCGGGGCGGACAGGGGAGGCGGGGGGACAGAGGCGTACGATGGCCGGCGTTGTCCTGCGATGAGCCAGCAGAGATGGAAGAGGTGTGATGCATGAAGGCTTCGGGGAATCTGGATGAGCAGCTTCGAATGGGGCTGATCTCAGCTTCGGAGCATGAGCGGTTGACGGCGCGGGAGGCGCAGATCGCGGCGGTCGAGACGCCACAAGCGCAAGCACCTCAGGAAGGGCAGTCGGCACCCGTACGCGTAGACGCTGCTGTCGGCCAATCTCCGGACAAACCGCCGACTGCAGGTGAGCAGGCCATCCTTGGGGCGGTCGTCCTCTGGCCCTCATTGGCGGTGGTGTTGCTCGTGGCAATGGTGCGAGGTTCGCTTGACGGCGTTGCCGCGGTCGCGGCGGTACTTGCGTTGATCGGGGCAGCCGCTGGGTTCCGACGGGGGCATACGGATGGTTGGCGGGTGCTTGCGAAGGTCGCTGCGATCGTGGGCTGTACCGCCGGAGCATGTGAATCCGAGTCAGGGCAAGGGACACTCTTTGCAACCGGTGCAGCACTGGTCTGCTCGGTCGGGTTTGCGAGTCCGCTCTTGGTGATCGTGGCGACGCTGGGCGTGCTGACCCGATGTGTCGTGCTGATGTTTCTCTATGCGCTGGGGCATCGCGGGGAGACTCCGCACTTTTTCCTGATTGGCCTGATCTTCTACCTGGCGTTTGTCAGTGCGGTGCTGGTGTACATCAGGCCCGCGCGGGTCGAGCGGGGCCGAGCCACGGTTATTGCAACCTGTTCGCTGATTGTCGGCGAGTTGTTGATGGGCCCATCGGCGTTCACGGGGGGGCGTGAAACCGGCTGGATCAGCATTCCCTATGCACTGTCAGGGCTCGCGACCATTGCTTTTGCCGTGGTGCTCGCTGCGTGGGTCAGAAGTCGACCGTTGGTGTGGGCGTCGACCATCCAGGGTTCAGTTTGGATTGCCGTGGGTGCGTATGTGCTCGTCGTTGGCAGTTGATCGCCGTTGCCGGTGTGACGGTTCCGGGTGTGGGTGTGGATCGTCAATCTGGCCAACTCGGCTTCAGGGTTGGCGGGCTGGGGTTGGCTGCATGAAGCCGTGTCGCCAGACCCGCCAGCACAACCGCTTGCACAAATTTCCCCCGGGTTTTGCAAGATCACCCGTTCGGACCGACATCCACCCTTCAGCGACTCTGGCATCGGCCAGGGTTTGTGTCGTTTGTCACATTCGTGGCAATGGTCTGATTCTCTTTCCGCATGGAGACATGTGGAGAGGGGCATCACAGAGGAAAGAGGGACAATGAGCAAAACTGAATCTGCGCGGAGTCGTGCGCCCATTTCGAACATGGGCAGCGGAGTTCTCGGCGGCCTGAAGAAGACCGCAGTGGTGCTGGCTGCGAGCCTGGTCTTCACTACCGGGCAGGCGGTCGCTGACGGCACGCCGCTGGTGATGCTCGATCCGAATCTGGAGGCCAGCACGTTTGTCACCGGGTTGACACAGCCGATCGGGGTGGTCTTCATTGGCGACAACGACATGCTGGTGCTCGAACGGGCCAGCGGGTTGGTTCGCCGCGTGATCAATGGGGTGATTCAAACTCCGCCGGTGCTGGACCTTGCGGTGAACTCGAACTCGGAGCGGGGGCTCCTGAGCATCGCACTCTCGCCGGATTTCCCGAAGGATCCTTCGGTCTATCTGCGCTGGGTCGAGAGCAGTACCGGTGCGGACAGTACGGTTTCAACGGCGGTCTCGCTGCTTGCCAACCGCATCGACCGCTTTACCTGGAATGGTTCCACACTGACGTTCGCGAACGCTGTGATGTCCTTCCGGGCATTGCAGACGGACAATGTCGCGGTGCCCGGCCACCCCGGCGGCACGAATGCGAATGCTCAGGGCAATCACAACGGCGGTCCGATCCGCTTTGGCCCCGATGGCAAGCTGTATGCCTTCATGGGCGATGCGGGTCGCCGCGGCTGGATGCAGAACCTCGCCAACGGTCCCTTCCTGACGCCTCCGTTCGTTGACGACACCTTCGGTGGGCCCGCTCCTGGCAACGCCCATCTCACGGGCGTCATTGTGCGACTGAATACGGACGGCACGGCTCCGGCCGACAACCCCTTCTTCGCGGCGGGTGCTGCGATCGGTGGTGAAGTGGGCGCCAACATTCAGAAGATCTACTCGTATGGTCACCGCAACGGCTTCGGCATGGCCTTCGACCCCGCCACCGGGCACTTGTGGGAAACTGAGAATGCTGACGATGCGATGAGCGAGCTCAATCGCGTCATTCCCGGCATGAACGGCGGCTGGGTGCAGGTTGCTGGTCCGCTCGCCCGATTCGCTCAGTTCAAGTTGATCGAGACCAAGCAGTTCAACAACGCCATTCAGCAGGTGCGCTTCCCGCCCACGCGGCTTGCCTACACGGCCAACGCCGCGACCTCGCGCATGCTCATGCTCCCCGGCGCCTTCTACAAGGATCCCGAGATGAGCTGGCTCTACGAGATCGGTCCTTCCGGGACCGCGTTTGTCGAGGGCAAGGCGCTGGGTGCGGAGTACGACGGCACGATGTGGATGGGATCGGCCCGCGGCTTCTCGCAGGTGGGAGCCAACGGCGGCAGCATCTACCGCTTCAAGCTCACCAGCGATCGCCTGAACATCGATGTCAGCGCCGACCCGCGGCTTGCCGACCGAGTAGCCGACAACCTCTTCCGTGCCCAGAAGTTCGATGGCACCGAGAGCGAGTCGTTCCTCATCGGAAAGGGCTTCGGCACGACCGCTGACATTGTCCAGGGCCCCGATGGCAATCTCTATGTGGTTTCGGTGACCGACAATGTCATCTACCGCATCCGCCGCCGCCCCTGAACACTCATTCAACCACACAGGAGAAGAACATGAAGAGCAAGACACCCAGCGGCCTGCTGATTTCCGCAGCGGCCCTGACCATGGCAGCAACCGGCGCTCAGGCCGTTTCCCTGATCGCCAACGGATCGTTCGAAGCTGGGCTTTCTTCCTGGTCGACCGTTGACCAGGTGGGCAGCGACGGCACCTTCTTCAGTCAGACCGGCACATCCTCGCCCCTGAATGCCTTCTCGGTCGCCGCACCCGTTCACGGGGTCAGGGCCGCGATGACCGACTCGGGCGCAGGTGGTTCACATGTCCTCTATCAGGACTTCACCATTCCGGCCGATGTGACCGCAGGGTCCGTGAGTTTCCAGCTCTATCTGAACAACGGGGCTGAGACCTACTTCAATCCCGCGCATCTTGATTGGGCTCAGTTCAATCAGAGCGGCACGCTGAACCTCAATCAGCAGGCACGTGTCGACATCATCACCACGTCGGCGGATCCGTTCAGCACCGCACCGGCGGATGTGCTGACCAACCTCTTCCGCACCGATGGCACCACGCCGGCCGTCACCGGCTACAACGCCTTCAGCTTTGATCTGTCGGCACTCTTCGTGGCTCACGCGGGCGAAACGCTCCGCCTGCGCTTCGCAGAGACCGACAACGTGAACTTCTTCAACTTCGGAGTTGATGATGTGACCGTGACGGCCATCCCAGCGCCCGGAGCGGGCCTGCTCGCGATTGGTTCGCTCGCAGTGGCTTCGCGTCGTCGCCGCCGCTGATTGAATCTGCTTCACTTTGGTGTCTTAAGCGCGGAAGGCCATCGTGGCTTTCCGCGTTTTTTCTTGCGCCCTTCCCGCCGCGGGCCTAGGCAGGCAAGGTTCGATCGCGGGTGCTTCGTGGGGAGGGACCAGTCATTGGCGAAATCAACCGCGGCCGGGCCGTCTTCACGTGCCTTGGCTTAACCTTGGGCATGAAGACCCCCCAGCACCCAGTCATGGGCACCCCGTTGCAGACTCAGGCACCTTTGCCCGACGCCGTGCTCGCGGCGATGGTGGGAGGGCTGGAACGCCGGGATTTCCTGAGGCTCGCAGCACTCGCCGCGGGAACGGCCAGTGGCATCGTCGGCCTTGCCCGGGGTGCCATCGCGGGCCCCTTCACGCTCGGCGCCGATGACTTTCCGATCCCCGCGGACAAGAAGTTCGATCCGGCGTGGATGGCATCGCTGACGGCGCGGGGGCAGCCGATGACCTACACCGCCGCCGCGGCGGAGCTTGAGTATCTGGGCATGCCCATTGGCGGCATCTGCTGCGGTCAGGTGTATCTGGGCGGCGATGGCTCGCTCTGGCACTGGGACATCTTCAATCTGCCGCAGTCTTCTGACTGGTCGCACAGCAGTGGTCCCTTGTACGCCAAGCCATCGCGGCGCACCTCGCCACTGGAGCAGGGCTTTGCGGTGCGCACACGCCTGGCCGACGGCACGGAGCGCATTCGTACCCTCAACGCGTCAGGTTTTCGCGACATCGAGTTCAAGGGGCAGTACCCCATCGGGCTGGTGCGCTACAGCGATCCTGATGCACCGATTCGCGTGGAGCTTGAAGCTTTCTCACCGTTCTGTCCGTTGGATGAGGAGCTCTCGGGAACTCCCTGCACCTTGCTGCACTACACGCTGCACAACACATCGACTGCTGCGGTGGAGGTCTCGATTGCAGGGTGGCTTGAGAACAAGGTGTGTGCGCACCGGCCGCAGGATCATGTGGGCGTGCGCCATACGCACATCGTGCGGGAGCAGCACGGAGCGATCAACGCGCTCACGGTTGAGTGTGCCGCTCGCGCTCGAAGGGCGGATGATCCGGCGGCTGCGCCGCGCCGGCCAGATCTTCCACTCGTGGACTTCGAGAAGGGCACCTACGAGGGGTGGGAGGTAACCGGCACTGCCTTTGGCACCAAGCCCCGGAATCTGGCCGACATCGCAAAGTATCAGGGTGATCTTCGCGCGCAAGGCCAGTGGCTCCTCAACTCGCACGAAACACGCGGCGGCGAAGATGTCGTTCAAGGCGATCGGCACACCGGAACGTTGCTGGGTCCGGTCTTCGCGATCGAGCGTTCGTACCTGTGCTTCCGCATCGGCGGTGGCAGGCACCCGGGCCAGACATGCATCAATCTGCTGATCGATGGTGCCGTGGTGCGGACGGCCACCGGCCACGACAGCAACGTGATGCGCGTTGACCACTTTGATGTTCGTGAGTTTGAGGGAAAGAAGGCCAGGCTCCAGATCGTGGACGGGTGGACCGGTGCGTGGGGGAACATCGGGTTTGATGATGCGGTGCAGAGCGATGAGCCCAGCAAGGAGCCCTACGACCTGCTCAACGCTGTCGATCATGGCACAATGAGTCTGAGCGTGCTGGAATCGTCGGGGAGCACTTTCGGGTGTGCGGCGTTGCCGGAAGGACCTCGTGCCGGCGCGTGCTTTGCACCGATGCATGAGCCCGTCAGCGTGCATGAATCGCCACTGAGCAAGCCGGGACCGGTTGGATGTGTCGGTGTGACGCAGCGCATCGAGCCTGGACAGGCCGTCACCGTCAGTTTCGTCATTGCATGGCATTTTGCCAACATCAACCGCGGCCAACTCTCCTTCCTTACCGATTCGAGCACGTTCAAACGCTGGTATGCCACTGGCTTTGCCAATGCCGGTGCGGTGCGCTCGCGGGCGATCTCGAATCTCACGCAGCTCACGCAGATCACGCGTCAATGGCGCGACACGTGGTACGACTCCACGCTGCCGTACTGGCTCCTTGACCGCACCTTTGCCACGATCTCGACCGCTGCCACAGCAACGTGCTGGCGCTTTGACAATGGGCGCTTCTACGGATGGGAAGGAACGTACTGCTGCCCGGGCACCTGCACGCATGTGTGGCAGTATGCGCATGGCCTTGCGCGGATCTTCCCCGGTCTCGAACGATCCACTCGCGAGTTGGTGGATTTCGGGCTGGCCTTCCGCGAGGAATCCGGCCAGATTGACTATCGCGCCGAGGCCGCGCGCGAACTGGCAGTCGATGGGCAGTGCGGCACGATCCTGCGTGCGTATCGCGAGCATCAGATGTGCAAGGACGATGGTTTCCTGCGGAGCATCTGGCCCCGTGTGCGCAAGGCCGTTGAACTCATGCTCTCGCGCGACACGGATCAGGATGGCATTCTTGATGGTCCGCAGTACAACACTCTCGATACCACGTGGTATGGCCAGATCGCCTGGCTCACATCGATGTATCTCGCGGCGGTAAAAGCCGGCGGTGCGATGGCCCGTGACATGGGCGATGCGACCTTTGCGGATCGGTGCGACCAGATCGCCCGCCGCGGCAGCGATCAGATGGTGTCGCGCCTCTTCAATGGCGAGTACTTCATTCACCTGCCCGATGCCGCCCACCCCGAAGCCAACAGCACCGGGACGGGGTGCCACATCGATCAGTTGCTCGGACAATCGTGGGCTCACCAGGTGGGGCTGGGACGGATCGTCGCGGCGGCACCTGCACGCAAGGCGCTCGAATCGCTCTATCGCTACAGCGTCGCGCCCGACATCGGTCCGTATCGATCTCGCGCCGATGCGATCATCAAGGGCGGACGCTGGTACGCGATGCCCGGCGAGGGTGGGCTGCTGATGTGTACGTGGCCCAAAGGCGGTGCGGAGTCCGCCGCGGGCAAGGGCGGCGATGCCTGGGCTGCGGGCTATTTCAATGAGTGCATGAGCGGCTTTGAGCATCAGGTGGCCTCCCACATGCTCTTTGAAGGTCTGGTGGAAGAGGGCCTGGTGGTCACTCGGCTCATCCACGATCGCTACCACGCCAAGCTCCGCAACCCCTACAACGAGATCGAGTGCAGTAACCATTATGCGCGGGCGATGGCCAGCTACGGCACCTTCCTCGCGGCGTGCGGGTTCGAGCACCACGGGCCACGCGGCATTCTGGGCTTTGCCCCGCGGCTCACCCCCGATGCATTTGCGTGCGCGTTTACCGCCGCAGGATGCTGGGGCCGGTTCAGCCAGCAACGCACGGCGCAGGAGCAGACGTGCGAGGTTGAGGTGCGGTGGGGGCAGTTGGCACTTTCACAACTCCATCTCGAAGCCGCGGCGGATCAGAAGTGGAGCGGAGTCAGTGCTGTGGTTGACGGCGCGGGAGTAGGGTGCTCGCTTGTGCAATCTGGTAGCCGTTTGACGATTTCGTTCGAGCCGGCGATTGTTGTGGCACAGGGTTCTACGCTGAGTGTCGCGATCAATTGAGAGATCGACAGTTGATTCGAGGAGATCATCGCGCGAAGCACCGCAATCGCACGCCTTCGGCGTGCACGGATCTTGTGGCTCTGCGTGCGCCATCCCAAATGAACGGGCAAAAGCGAACCGCACGCCGAAGGCGTGCAATAAGAGTTCGTGACGATGCGAGTTCGCGCACGGCGTCACTATTCGCGGCGAACCGGATACCCTGAACACCAATCGCCTCCACGTTCCCCAACTCGCACACCTTCGGTGTGCCGGTCTCTTTCGCGTCCGACCCGGGGTGGCGCACGCAAAGCCGTGCTTCACCCCGGGCTACTAACGTCCAGGCCGTTGGCCTGAAGAGGGCGAGTGCGGTTCGTGGTTAAGAACAATGCCGCGTGTGATTGCCGACATCTTTTATGCCGTAGGCCTTTGAGTGAATAGCTTGGGGTGAAGCACGGCTCTGCGTGCGCCA
>JBILUL010000304.1:0-2877 GCA_044371005.1 Phycisphaerales bacterium
AGAGACCTCTCTCCGCCGGCTTTCGTTTTCCTTCAAGCCCTGGATGTTCACCGTGGGCGTGCTGCTGGCCACCGGTGCCACACTGCGTGCCGAGGGACGTCGCTGGTGGTGTGCGTGCGGTGAGTGGTCGCCGTGGGCGGGCAACATCTGGAGCAATCACTGCTCGCAGCATCTCTTTGACCCCTACGCCTTCACGCACTTCTCACACGGGCTGATCTTCTGGTTCGTGCTGGCATGGGTGAAGCCGCTGTGGGGCAACGCGTGGCGGCTGCGACTTGCAGTGACGATCGAGGCACTCTGGGAGATCCTCGAGAACTCGCCGATGATCATCGATCGCTACCGCACGGCAACGATCTCGCTGGACTACGTGGGCGACAGCGTGCTCAACTCGCTGGGCGATGTGATCGCCTGCTTCGTGGGCTGCCTGGTGGCGAGGCGACTGGGCCTGATCAAGACCATCGTGCTCTTCGTCGCGATTGAAGTGGCACTTGCGTATGCGATCCGCGACAACCTGCTCATCAACATCGTGATGCTCATCAGTCCGGTCGAGGCGATCCGGCAGTGGCAGATGTCAGGGCACTGAAATCAACTTCTGTTGAGTTCCGGGCATCTTCAGGTTCAACCTTTCACTCCGGGCGTTCTTCAGACCGAAATGCGTGGAACTTCACAGCCTCGCGCGATACTGCGCGAACCATTCCCACATCGACTCAAGCCGAAGGCCTGCTTCGACAGAGTATCGCACGATTTCGGTCAGCGGAACGCTCCGACTCTTCCCGCCTCTTTCCCCTTCTTGCCCTCTCGCACATCGACTCAGATTTCAACCATTCTGCGTTTTACATCCTGTCCATCCTGTCTATCCATGTTCCTTTCTCCGCAAAGAAGGGAAACATGGATGGACAGGATGGACAGGATGAGTGAAGAGGCAGAGCAAGCAGCCTTGAGAAAGTGAAAGGGTGCAGCGTACCGCCGTTTCGGATTGGTCGCACCTGTCAGGACCCTGAATCCTGATCCGCACTTGTCGCGGGCCGCTCACCGGTGGCCCGGTAGGTGGTGCGTGAGGCCATGTATTCCTCCGGGCTCACCTTGAGGTCGGGCAGTTTGCCCTGCTGGTGGAGCGTGTGCAGGTGCTTGAGGAAGGGGACGCACCATTGGCATCCGGTGCCAGCGCTGAGGCATTCGCTGATGAGTGAGGCGACCGGTGGGTTTTCACGGGCGAGGTAGCCGCGGATTTTGCGGAGGGTGACGTGGAAGCACAGACAGACCTGATCGTCCTGGTTCACGGGGGAAGTGTACGTTCTACAGTTGACCCCTATGGAAGAACTGCCCGGAAACCCTGTGCCCACCTCCGAGTGGTTCGATCTGCCCGACAACGACACGGGCGAAGCTGGCCTGAGCTTTGGATGCACAATGTGCGGCGAGTGCTGCTCGGGTCTTGGCGGCTATGTGCTCTACACCGATGAGGAGGCCGATGGGCTGGCCCGTCGGTTCGGCATCACGCGTGAGGAGTTCATTCGGAGGTACACGCACGATACCGCCGCGGGGCGGAGCTTGCGTGAGGTCAGCAGCGAGCACGGGCTGGATTGCATCTTCCTTGATCGCACGAAGATTCCAGGCCGCGCTGTCTGCGGCGTCTACGAGGATCGTCCGATGCAGTGCCGCACCTGGCCCTTCTGGAAGAGCAACTTGCAGGCACCGTGGGCGTGGTCGCGAGCCGCGCGCAACTGTCCGGGCATCAACAAGGGCACTCGCTACACCGTGCAGCAGATCCGCATTCTCCGCGACAAGGTCACCATCTGATGTCTCTGGCTCCTGCTTCGTCACGCCGCTACGACCTCATCTCCATCGACCTGGATGGCACGCTGGTGGGTTCCGGCGGGAAGATCTCCCGCGAGAACATCGACGCGGTGCATCGTGCACGCGAACAGGGCCTGCGCGTGCTCATCTGCACCGGGCGAGGCTGGCGTGAGTGCCGTCACTTTCTTGAAGCCCTGGGTCAGACCGATCCGGTGGCGGTGGCGGGCGGCAGCATCATCGCCGATGCCCGCACCGGCGACACGATCCATCGCTTCTCGATGGAAGAGTCGCTTGTGCATGCGGTCGTGGAGCGCATGCACGATCACAACCACGCGGCGTTGGTTCTCAAAGACCCCGCCGCGGCGAACTTTGACTACCTGGTCGTCCAGAGCGAACGCAAGCATCGCCTCGACCCCGTCATGGACTGGTGGTTCGATCAGATGAAAGTGGGGGTGCGCTATGTCGATCACCTCCACGAAGATGATCACCCTGAACACACCGTGCGCATCGGCGCGTTCGGCGTCTCCGGCTCCATCGGCACGCTCGCCTCGGAACTGCACGAACTGGCCCACGGCCGCGGCGTCTTCCACCACTTCCCCGCCGTCGTCGCGCCGCATCACACCGAACGTCTCAAGCCCGGTGAGAAGTTCCACATTCTCGAGATGTTCGACGCTGCCGGCAACAAGTGGTCGGCCGTTCAGCATGTGGCCGGGCTTCTGGGCCTTGATTCAAGCCGCACGGTCGCCATCGGCGATGAAATCAACGACGTGCCGATGATCCAGAATGCGGGCCTTGGCATCGCGATGGGCAACGCGATTGATCCCGTGCGTGCGGTCGCGAAGAAGACCACGCTCCGCAACGATGAACACGGTGTGGCGCATGCGATTGATCAGGTGCTGAACGGGGAATGGTGAAAGTCAATCGCTTTCTGGCCCGTAGCAGCCGCCGCATTTTCTGGCACGTAGCAGCTGCTCTGAGCTGCTGCGTGCTTCCTACCCATCGCGTGGTGGGATCGAATGCACGGGGTGTGAAGCACGCAGCAGCCCTCAAAGCCGGTCTGCTACGTGCCATTTCAGAGCCGCT
>JBILUL010000305.1:0-2876 GCA_044371005.1 Phycisphaerales bacterium
GACTCATCGACCGCATCCGCGCCGACTTTCGCAGCGGCAAGATGGAACGTGGCGAACAGGTCCTTGAGTATCTCAAGGATGAACTCAAGGCGATGTGGCCTCCGCAGGATCGCGAACTCAAGTTCGCCGAACCGGGCAAGGGACCCACGGTCATTCTGATGACGGGCGTCAACGGCGTGGGCAAGACGACCAGCATCGCCAAGCTCTGCCGCATGCTCACCGCGCAGAACAAGACGGTGCTGCTGGGGGCGTGCGATACGTTCCGGGCAGGTGCGGTGCATCAGCTCGAAGTATGGGCCAATCGCCTTGGGGTGGAAGTAGTGAAGGGTCAGCAGGGCGGCGACCCGGCAGCAGTTGCGTTCGATGCGTGTGCCGCGGCAAAGGCGCGTGGCGTCGATGTGCTGATCCTTGATACCGCCGGACGGCTGCAGACCCAGGACCCGCTGATGCGTCAGCTCACGAAGATCCGGTCGGTCGCTTCGCGTCAGATTCCCGATGCTCCCCACGAGACGCTGCTGGTCCTTGATGCCACCAGCGGTCAGAATGCGCTGCGTCAGGCCGAGGAGTTCAACAAAGCCGCGGGCGTGACGGGGATCTTCCTGAGCAAGCTCGACGGCACCGCCAAGGGCGGCATCGTGATTGCGATCCGCGAAGTGACATCGATCCCGGTGAAGTTCGTCGGTGTGGGTGAGACACCCGATGATGTCCAGCCCTTTGATCCCGGCGCGTTTGTCGATGCGATGTTTGCAGTCTGATGTGAGTGGTCAACGATCACCCCAGCGAGCCCAGCACCATGCCACGCCGCGGACAGTTCCTCTTCATTCTCCTCATGTGCGTGTTCATGTCCTGCGTCATGGCGTTTGCGATGACCTTCATCCGGCTTGGCTTCAGTTCGATGCTGGTGCATGAATGGCTCAAGAATTGGGCCATTGCCTTCTGTGTCGCGGTGCCGACCGCGTCATTTGCCGTCCCGATGGCACGTGCCATCACGGATTGGATCGTTCGCTGATCCCATGGCGTGCAGTGCATCGGGCGTTCTCACGTACTGTCTGGAAGGAACCATGGCTGTAGATACCAAGAGCGTCAAGAACCGTCGCGACATGAGTCACCTGCGGACGCTCGATGATGTGGTGGCCGACGCCCGGAAGATCGCCGCGGCTCAGGAGCAGGGAACGCTTCAAGCGCTGGGCAACTGGACCCCGGGCCAATGCTTCAATCACCTGGCGACCTGGATGCAGTTTGCCTACGGCGGCAACCCGTCCGCCCCGCCCAACTGGTTCATCCGCACGCTGGTCCGGATGATGAAGAAGAAGTTCATTCACGGTTCGTTGCCCGCGGGTTTTTCGATCCCGAATGTGCCCGGGGGCACTCACGGCATCGAGGTGCTGCCGACACAGGAGGCCCTCGCGAAGCTCGAAGCAGCCGTGGCCCGCCTTAAGCGCGAAGTGCCGACCATGCCCAACCCGGTCTTCGGCATCCTGACCCACGATGAATGGCAGGCGTTGCACGTGAACCACGCTCGTCTGCATCTGAGTTTCATGATTCTCTGACACATGTCCGCGACGGGACCATGCTCCACGCACTTGCCCGGCGATCACGCCGCGTTCAGATTCTCACGCGCGGGTCAACCCACCGATAGAGCAGATCGACCGCGAGGTTGAGCAGAATCAGCATCGTCGCGAAGACCAGGACAATGCCAAGCAGCAGGAAGAGGTCCTTGTTCTGCACGGCATTGACGAAGTGCTGGCCCATGCCGGGAATCGAGTAGATGCGTTCAACGACGAAGGATCCGGTCATGGCCATCGCACACGCCGGACCCAGATAGCTCAGGACCGGCAGGAAGGCGTTCTTGAGCGCGTGGTGCGTGAGCACTCGCCACTCCGAGGCCCCCTTGGCCCGTGCGGTCCGCACGTAGTCGGATTGGAGCGCTTCGATCATGCCCATCCGCGTGAGCCGCGCGATGTACGCGGCGAAGGGCAGACTCAGCGTGATCGCCGGCAGCAGAATGCTCTGCGGAAGCCGGTACTGGCCGACCGTGAAGATCGGGAACCAGACCGCGAACACCAGCTGCAGGAACGTGGCCACGACGAACGTCGGAACGCTGATGCCGATGAGTGCAATCAGCAGCGTGGATGCATCCAGCCACGAGTTTGGCTTCCACGCCCCCACCACTCCTGCTGTGAGCCCCAGGCCCAGCGCAATCAGAATGGCCGTCGCACCAAGCACCATGGAGACCGGGAGTGAACCCGCCAGAATCTCGTTCACCGAGCGATCGCGATACTGAAGCGATGGCCCGAAATCAAAGATCGGCTTGGAGACCACCGATGCCGTTGCATCGACCTGCGCGGGCGGATCGGCGGCCAGTTGCTCGCGAGCCCAGTTGACTCCGGTGACGCCCCCCAGATACGACCAGTAGAAGGTCCAGAAGTTGTCGAGTTTGTAGCGGGCCTGCATCGCCGCGATGACTTCCGGAGGCGGGCGGCGGCCTTCGGGGCGTTCGAGCGGGTTCCCTGGAACAGCCCACGCCAGCGCAAGCGTGATGGAATACACCGCCGCGAGAATGAGCGGGAGTTGCAGCAGGCGTTTGAAGACGGTCGTGAGCATTCGTCCTTTGGCGTGTGGACCGGGCCGAGTTCTCAGCCTCTGAGCGCGGCGATGATGCCGGCTCGTTCAGGCCGGGGCTTGCCATAGAGGGCGGAGGCGGAGACGATGCAATCACACCCCGCGGCTCTGACTTTGGCGGCATTGACAGGTGCCACGCCCCCATCCATCTGAAGCCGCTGGTCCTTGCGCAGACGCTTCGAGATCGCCGCGGTCTTTTCGAGCGAAGCTTCGATGAAGGACTGGCCGGAGAAGCCGGGGTTGACCGACATCAC
>JBILUL010000167.1:0-10540 GCA_044371005.1 Phycisphaerales bacterium
GTGATCCAGCCTGGCTGGTTGGACTCGCGCAACTCTCCTTCGTTACTGACCTTGAGGTTGAGGTCCGCCATCTGACTGCTCAGGATCGAGTTGGCATTGGTCACATCCTCGCGGCGGCACCGCCCGGAAAGCACCACCGTCTGCACTTCATCGTCCTTGGTCACCGTTCGCCGCGCCTCCAGCACCAGAGTGCCATTGGGCTTCACATCGATTACCTCCGCTGAGATGCGGTCGGTGAAGCGATCGTTGCGCTCGTACTTGGCATCGCCCTTAAACTTGTCACCGCCCGCGACATCCACAGCAGCGACCGGCGAACCATCACCTGTCGCCAGCTCGCCCTCGATCAGTTTGCCCAGATCAGGGAACTTCTTGAGGCTCGCGGTGAGGCTTGAATCTGTCTTGGATTCCACCTTTTGCTGGGCCGACTGTTTGCTGCTCTCGTTGATCACGATCGTGATGATGTCGTGAACCTCGATGGCCTTGGGCTTGGGTGCTTCGACCAGATAGCGGCTCACGGCCCGCAGGGGGGCGCGGGTGTCGGGCTTGCCCTCAGCATCGAGTTCTACCTCGGCCTTGAGGCGTGCCTGCGCCTGCCCGAAACTCAGTGAACATCCGGCTGCCACCACCAGCATCGCTGCCATCATCACACGCATCTTCATGGCTTGCTCCTTATCGAGAGTCTGTTCACGGAATCATCAGGAACGGTTTGCACGAGCCGCGGTCTTGTTCTTCTTGGTGTCCACCGGCCCCATCGAAACGCCGTGACCGGAATCGCTGATCTTGACCAGAATGCCCTGCTTCCACTCGATGGTCTCGGCGGTGATGACATCGCCCCGCTTGCCGGCGGTCTTGGCGATTGCCAGGGTCCGGACCACCAGGTTGCCTGCGATGCAGTCAACGCTGATGCGGTCGCCGGCCTTGACGGCGAGCGGATCTTCGATCATGCGGGCGTCGATCACTTCACCGGGGTTCACGCGGCCCTTGACCATGGAGCCGACCACCGCGTTCACATCGGCAGGACGCCGCGTGAGAGGGAGCCACTCTTCCTGCTTGGTGAAGTCGGAGGCATCAATGGCCTCGCCGCGGCCCAGTGAGCGGGTTGCCACGGCCACATCGCGACGGACGAGTACACCGACGCGCACATCATCCTGCGAGACGAGCATGTTCTGCTCGTAGACGCGCACCGCGTAGCCGAGTTTCTCCCCGGTGCCGGTGGCGTTGACAGTCACGGTCCGGCCTGAGGTGCTCTTGTCGAGCACCGCGGCATTGCGGGCATCAAAGCTCACGCGAATGTCGGAGGCGGGAAGTGCCGCCGATTCGATCACCTTCTGAAGGACCATGGCACGGATCGTCATCGGGCCCGAAGCCGCGGCGACCATCTGAGCAGTCTGCGCGGCCTGCGTCTGCGCCACGGGCAACGCCTGAGGGGCGACAACCGCAACACCCTGATAGACGCGGCAGGAGGATCCATTGATCGCGATGCCGCCGACATTGACGCCCAGGCCGCGAGCGTGCGCATCGATGGCGCTGCGTACATCCTGGATGCCCACGACCAGTTCCTTCTGGCCCGGCTCAGTGCGAGCCGTCAGCGTAATCGCTCCCAGCTTCGAGGCCTGCGACCCACTGAGTTCCGCCACATCGCCCAGCGTCAGCGTGGCCACCGACTGCACGCGGCACATCGGCCGAAGCTTCACCGAATCCTGCGCGAGCACCCGCACCGGAATCAGGAACAGGTAGGCAATTGCAATTAGCGTGGTAATCGAAGTGTTCATCCTGAAAGACTCCTGAGAAGCGCTCCGCCCTTCGCATCATCCATGTTCGTACCCGTTCACGCATCCGCCTCAATCAGCGACGAAGCTGGGCAATCGTCCGGAGCGATTCATCCGCCGCTCGGATCGACTGGCTGTTCATCTCGTAGGCCCGCTGCACCTTGATCAACTCAATGAGCTCGGTCGTCGGATCGACGTTCGAGGCTTCAAGCTGACCCTGCGCAATCGCACCGCGGCGTTCCTCATTCGGATTGCCTTCGCTTGCAGGCCCCGAAGCATCGGTAGGCACAAACAGGTTCTCACCAATCTGCTTCAGACCTGTCGGGTTCACGAAACTGGAGATCTGGATTCGGCCCACATCGGTCAGCTCCAGTTCACCGGGCTTCTTGACCCGCACCATGCCATCAGGGCTGATGCTGACCGAGGTCACATCGGGGTCGATGGTGATCGGTGGGTCGAGCCGGCGGCCCTGATCGGAGGCGAGCACAATCTCGCCATCAGAGTTGAGCGTGAAGTTACCCGCTCGCGTGTAGGCATCCGCACCCTGGCTGTCTTCCACCTTGACGTGGAAGAATCCATCGCCCTGGATGTTCAAGTCGAGCTGGCGCGAGGTCATCAGCGGCGGCCCCTGGCGGAAATCCAGCTGCGTGCCCGAAACCTTCACACCAAGGCCCACGTAGAGGCCGATGGGCCGCTGATCGCCGTTGGCGTTCTTCGTGCCCGGCTGCTCTTTTTCAATGTACAGGAGGTCCTGGAAGTTGGCGCGGCTTGCCTTGTACCCGGGCGTATTGACGTTGGCGAGATTGTTCGCCGTCACGTCCATCGCCGTGTCGAGGGCGCCAAGTCCTGAAGCTGCCGATTGAAGCGCAATAAGTGCCATGCGAAGTACACCTTTCCCGGTGATTCAAACACCCTTCGGAACCATCACCCTCCGGCCAATCTGCCATCTCGCAAACCTGATGCCGCTTACGAGACACGTCCCAGGCCGTTGATGGCCCGCTCCATCATCTTGTCGTGGGATTGCATGAGTGCCACATGCGCATCGATTTCGCGCGAGGCGCTGGTCATGTCCAGCAGCGTGCGAAGCTCATTGACGCTTGACTCTTCCACCGCATTCTGGCGGATCTTGCGCTCCTCGGCCGGCGTCGTCGCCGTTGCCACGGTTGGCACCTTGAGCAGGCTGTCGCCATGCTTGGTCATCTGCGTGGAGTCCTTGACCGACACCATGCCGATCACGGCCGTGATCGCCCCGCCCTGTCGGATTGAACCGTCGCCGCTGATTTCCAGCTTCTGCGTCGGATCGATGATGATCGGCTGGTTGCCATCATCGAGCACCGGCATCCCGTTGGTGGCGAGCACCAGTTGCTGCTTGGTGTTGATGGCAAATCGTCCGTCACGCGTGAGCGTCGTCATCTTCGAGCTGTCGCCGTTTGCAACGCGGAAGAAGCCCTCAGACTCAATGGCCACGCACAGCGGATCAGTCCGCCGTGTCACCGGGCCTTGCGCGAGATTCACCCGATTCGGGTTCATCAGCACACCGCCGCCGAGTCGTTCCAGCAGTTCGTTGGAGGGCAGGTTCATGACGCCATCTTCATGGCGCACGTCAAGCCGCGGCTTCTGCGACACCACATCCGGCTTAAACCCCACCGTGTTCGCATTGGCGAGGTTGTTCGTCAGGACATCCTGGCGATACATCGCCGAAGCAACACCCGACGCTGAGATCTGTATTCCGTATGACATGCCCAGAACCTCCTCGCACGCGGCATGCCACCCGCCCTTCCCCTCTTCACGCGGGGTTCAGTCCCACCCCAACCCCACCATCAGCCGGGGGGATCGCCGCTGTTCAGACCGGAGACATCCCTGACACTCGTTCGGGGACACGGTTGACACATGTGCCGCGGCCCACGGCAAGCGCATCATCCAGTTCCCCTATTGCTCCCCTCTCCAGCCTTGAGCCCACCAATCCCACTCCTCCACCTTCTGAAATTCTGAACTCTGAAATCTGCCCTTCTTTCCGCTTTCCCCGCTCCCGCGCGCAGCCCCTCCCCCGCGGCTAACCTCTCACGCCCTATGCCCTCGCGCAAACCCAACCGCCACAAGTCCGCCACTGTCTGCCGCGTCCGATTCTCCCCCTTGACGGGCGGCCCCGGCGAAACCGTTCGGGCCACCCCAATCGCCCGCGAACGCCTGCGTCTGGATGAGATCCCCGTGATGACGGATGGCATCTCCTACCACGACCTCGTGCAGGCGTCCATGGGCGATCCGCCCGGCATGCATGACTTCATCAAGATGATCCAGAAGTCCGGGCATCGGACGCTGCGATTCACGACCGCCGCGATGCACCACCGGGCCACCAAGCTCCCCCAGCTGCTGGCCCGCCTGGTCGAAGCCGGATGCAGCCACGAGAACAAAGACCAGCGCTTCTACGCGATCAATGTGCCGCCGTTGGTCGACATCACAGCAATCGGGGCGATGCTGACCGAGGCCGCAGTCACGTGGAACTACGCCGACCCAGTCCAGCCGCCGCCCGCAGCGACCGCCTGAACCGCCAGCGCAGAGTCACCATCCAGCGGCGTCACCCATCCAGTGGGACTGACCCAACTCAGTTATTGCGAGAGCACGCGCCCGCACCCTTGCCACAGGGGCAGCAACCACCCCCGCCGCCCGCGCCACCCGAACTGCCCGCAGCAGTCCCCGCGGCACTGAACACCGAGTGCTTGCGTTTGAACGAGCGACCCTTCCCATCCGGATCCTCCACGGGAGCATCCGCCTGCGACATGGGCCTGATCAGCTCAATCACCGAACCATCATCCTTGCATTCGTATTCGTAGACCGGCATAGTGCTGGAATGGTAGGTGGGCAATGAACCGACGCCCGACTCTGGGGACAGCGGGCACCGGGGGCTCAGGTTCAGCGCCCGCTAGGGCGCACGACCGTTGCCGGTGGCGCAGCGAGGCTCGGCGAGCCAGCCACTGGAGTGCATCTGGCCCGACCCTGCTGTCCAGTCGGCCCGAGAACCATGCGCCAAGGCGAAATTGAGTTCCGGGCTGAACCATGATACGGCACTATGCCGTATACTTCTGTGGAGAACCCCATGAGCACCACAATCAGGTACAGCAAGATCACCATCCGCCAGCCCGACCTGCTGAAGGCCAAGGTTGAGAAGGCCGCCGCGCTGCGTGGCATGACCGTGACCAGCTTCATCAACGGCACCCTCGAATCCGCGGCAGACAAGACGCTTAGTCGCATCGAGGCCCGCGAACTCACCGAACGCGACAGCGGTCGCTTGCTCGCCATGCTGACCAAACCTGCCCGCCCGAACGCGGCACTGCGCAAAGCCGCCAAGCACTACCGGGAGGCGACCGGTGCGTGATGGGCTTCGTTTCGCACCCTTCGACAAGGCCAATCACGACCGCAGTAACTTCGACTGCGGCGTTGAGGCACTCAACGACTATCTCAAGACCAAACTTGGACAGCACACCAAGAAAAGCCTCACCCGCGGCTACGTCCTCGCAACTCCCGACGGGCGAATCGCGGGCTACTTCACGCTCTCCGCAAGTCGGATCACCGTGAGCGTGATCCCCGATGGGCAACGCTCACTCGCGAGGCTGCCCCTGCCAACAACGCTCATCGGCCGCCTCGCCGTCGATCAGTCGTTCCGCGGCCAAGGGCTCGGAGCTGCTCTCTTGGTCCACGCGCTGAAGATCGCGGTTGAGATTTCAGAGACCATCGCGTCCGCCGCGATCGAGGTTGATGCAAAGGACGAACCATCACGGTCGTTCTACGCCAAGTACGGCTTCGAGAGCCTCACCGACGACCGCCTCCACATGTACCTCCCGATGGCCACAGCACGCGAGCTCATCGAGTAGTTACTGCTGCCTTGATCTGGCACGTACGAGCCGCTTTGGGCTCGTGCGTGCTTCCCACCCAGCGCTGCAACCTCACACCCAGCTCCGACCTGGCCACCGAGTTGAGTTGTTGTCTCCTGGTCCTCCCTTCCCCCACCCCCCAACCCACACCCGCACTAGGATCCCCGCCAACCTCCCCCGCACCATCCTCGTGGATAGCTCCCCCTCCAACGCCTCCGCACCCGCTCGCACTCCGCTCAAGCCGGAGGAGACTGTGCATTTCCTGCCGCGGGGTGAGGAGTCGGCTGCGACGCAGCGCTACGCACCGGGCCAGTTGCTCCGGGGTCGCTACCTCATCCTGGGCCTCCTGGGTGAAGGGGCCATGGGTCATGTCTATCGCGCGGAGGACAAGCGGCTGGGCGGGTTCGTCGCGCTCAAGTTCCTCTCCGCGCAGGCTTCACGTGATTCCGAGGCACTCAAGCGGCTGCTCAACGAAGCACGCCTCGCGCGGCAGGTCACGCACCCGAATGTCTGCCGCGTCTTTGATGTGGATGATGTCGATGGCAAGACCTTCATCTCCATGGAGTTTGTCGATGGTGAGACCATCGGCTCGCTCCTGCACCGCATCGGCCGCCTCCCCAACACCAAGGCCGTCCACGTTGCCCACCAGATCTGCGCGGGGCTTGCCTGGGCCCATGAACGCGGCATCCTCCACCGCGACCTCAAACCCGCCAACATCATGCTCGATGGCAACGGCGAAGTCCGCATCGCCGACTTTGGCCTTGCCGGACTCGCCGTTGATCTGATCCGTGAAGGCGGTCGCCGCGCTGGCACACCCGCCTACATGGCGCCCGAAGTGCTCCGAGGCGAAGGCGTCAGCGAACGCAGCGACATCTATTCGCTGGGCCTCGTGCTCTACGAACTCTTCACCGGTGTCCCCGTCTATCGCCCCAGTTCCATCTCGGAACTTGAGGCAATGCACGATGCGCCGCTGCCAGCGCCAAGCACCATCGTGAGCGACATCGAGCCCGATGTGGAGCGGGCCATCATGGCCTGCCTCGAACGCGCTCCGGCACAGCGCCCCGCATCGGTCCGCGAGATCAGTCGCATGCTCCCCGGTGGCGATCCGCTCAGCGCGGCTCTCAGCGCAGGGCAGACGCCAACTCCCAGCCAGGTCGCCGCGGCGGGCTCGTCGGGCGCCATTCGCCCGCTCACCGCCACGCTCCTCTCCGTCGCCATGATCGTCGCCGTCATGGCGGCGATGTGGCTCGGCCGCGTGACGTCGCTCCTTGAACGCGTGCCGATGCCAAAGTCCGCCCCGACCCTCGCGGCGAACGCACAGGACATTCTCGAACGCCTCGGCTACGACACCCAGACTCGCTTCAAAGCCTTCGGCTTCGACTTCTACGAAGAGTACATCGAACTCATCGAGTCACAGGACAAGTCCGCCACACGCTGGGACATCCTCTCGCACCCGCGCCCGACGCCCATCGACTTCTGGTACCGCCAGAGCCCGCGCCCACTCATCACCAGCAATCCCGCCCAGCGAGTCGGCATCACCGACCCCGCCATGGTCATCGGCGGCATGGTGTCGGTCCGACTCGATACCAAGGGCCGCCTGCGCGAACTCTCCACCTGCACCGATCCTGAAGCACGAGTCCCCACCACACCCGCGGCGGTGCCCGACGCCAAACCCCTGCTCGAAGCCGCGGGGCTCGATGTCGCAGCACTCAAACCCACTGATCCGGTTCGCACCCCCGAAGTCTTCGCCGACACACGAATGGCGTGGGAAGGCGTTTACCCGGATGTCCCCACCGAGCCCATCCGCGTCGAAGCCGCGTTCCTCGCTGGGAAACCTGTGGCCTTCCGCATCGTTGAACTCAAGTGGGTGGAAGCCTCGACGTTCATGGCGACGCATCGCTCGAGTTGGATGGAGTTGGGGAGCGGGCTTTCCTTCCTGCTCAATGCCGCGGCATTGTGCATCGCCATCGTGCTCTCATGGCGCAACCTGCGCGATCACATCGGCGATACCAAAGGTGCGACACGTCTGGCGGTGCTGATGGCACTGGCCACCTTCGCCGCGGCGTGGTTCAAGGCCGATCACCCGCGCACCCTCCCCGCTGAGATCGAACTGCTCGCCCGCTCATTCATCTACTCGATCCCCACCGGCCTGTGGTTCTGGGTCTGCTATCTGGCCATCGAGCCCTACGCACGCCGGCTCTGGCCGCAGATGCTCATCTCCTGGTCGCGCCTTGTCCGGGGCGATGTCCTCAACCCGATGGTGGGCAAGCACATTGCGGTGGGCGTGCTCTTCGGGGTTTCCTCGGCGAGCGTCATCTACCTCCACCGCCTCGCCGCGGCGTGGATCGGCTATCCCCCATCCCTCCCCTGGATCGAACCCAAACGCGGCATCGATGCCCTCGAAGGCTTCGCCTCTGCATTCGGCACCGCCATGGAACTGCTCCCCACCGCGACGGGCTTTGCCCTGACGTTCCTGGTGGTGATGCTCTTCCTGAAGCTGATCACGAAGCACAACTGGGCCGCCGCGGCTGGGTATGCGGTCATTCAGACGATTCTCTGGTCGCTCCTCCGCGGCGAGTCGCCCGCATCGGTGCTGTTCATGGGCATCCTCGCCGCGGCGTGTACGCTGGTGCTGGTGCGTTTCGGCCTGCTCTCACTGGTCGCGGGTGTGCTGATGGTGATGGCCATCACGACGTTCGCTCCGACGGTCAGCCTTGGCACCTTCTGGGCCCCCACAGCCACCACCGCCCTCGCGGCGGTCATCGTGACTTTCGCCTTCGGCATCATCCTCGCCAGTGGACTGGTTGCCCCCAGCCAGATCGCGTCCACAAGCAGCACCAGCCGAGTCGGCTGATCGCCGACCCCTGAAGGGGTCCGAACGCTGGGGGCCAAACGCTGAAGGGTGGACAGGCCCAACGGATGGGGCTGAGGACCCCTGCGGGAGTAGCCAGCGGCGGAATTGGGTGCTATTCTTTGGCCTCGAAAGGGCGCGTAGCTCAGTTGGCTAGAGCGCGGCTGTCACATAGCCGAGGTCACAGGTTCGAGCCCTGTTGCGCCCATTGTAGTTGAAATCACAGGCCCGCCTTGCGTGGCCTTCCCAGGTCGGTCGGTCACACCGCGTCGAGCGGTGTTTTCGTTTTTGGTCTTTGAGGCCTTCCAGCCCCCATCCCCCCACAGGATCACCCCACATGGCCCAGGAAATCGAGCGCAAGTTTCTGGTGGTCTCCGACGCCTGGCGGGGCTTGGCTCAGGGCGAGCGGTATGTTCAGGGGTACCTGAGCTCCGTGCCCGAGCGAACGGTCCGGGTGCGGCTTGCGGGCCTTGCGTGCACAATGACGATCAAGGGGCGTTCGGTGGGCATCGCGCGGCAGGAGTTTGAGTACGCGATCCCACTGGCTGATGCCGATGCACTGCTGGCTCTGTGCGAGCGCCCACTGATCGAAAAGACGCGCTACCGGATTCCACACGCTGGGCACCTCTGGGAAGTCGATGAGTTTGCGGGCGTGAATGCGGGGCTGATCATCGCCGAGGTGGAACTCGAGAGCGAAGACGCGAAGGTTGAACTTCCCTCGTGGGTCGGAGCCGAGGTCTCGCATGATTCGCGGTACTTCAACTCGAATCTGGTTGCCAAGCCTTTCACGACGTGGTGAGACTGCCGCGGGTTGAGGGGCCGTTGCAGCACGATGCTGGCTGGCTGACAGCCAAATGCCTCGCGAGCAACGCGGCTCCCCCATTCAGCGGTCCCGGGGCCGCATCGGTCCGTGCCGCTTTGCTGATTCTCAACGGGGCGCACGGGAGCACCCGATGCTGCAAGCATGCACGAGACGGTCTGCACTGCCAGCGAGCTCACCGGCGATGTCGCGCTCACACGCGAGCAGTACGCCGCCTACATGGGGTATCACGCACAGCGCAACCAGGAGAACACGCTCGCGTCCGCCCACATCAAGACGCTCCCGGGCATCCGGCCTCATCCCGGATCAGCCCTTCCCGGCTGCGTGATCGCTCAGGGAAGCACCCCGGCACGTGCCTCAACGCTCGAGTTCTTCGCCTGCATCGCGGCGGAACTCGCTCCCAAACTCCGCCGCCAACCCATCACCATCGTCGACATCGGCGCAGGCGGCGGTGGCCAGCTCGATCCCTTCGAGGCCAACGGCCTGCACGGGAGGTACATCGCCATCGATATCGCCCGCAGCCCGCGCTGGTCCGACGGCCCACGCGGCGGATTCACCCGCGAACTCATCGTCAGCGACATCAACGCCTTCGATGTCTCGCAGTTACCACCGATTGATCTCCTTGTCTCGAACACCGCACTCGAACACATCCGCGATGATGCTCAGGCCATCACCGCACTGCAGGCGCGGCTCAAACCCGACGGCTTTCAAGTGCACTTCGTGCCCGGCGAAGCCTCGCTCGCCCTCTACGGACCGCACGGCTACCGGCAGTACAGCCCCCGCTGCCTCGATGCACTCTTCCCAGGTGCCCGGATCTACCGCTACGGTGGCGCGGCCACGAACGCACTCCACACGCAGTGGATCACCCCCGCCACCAAGAGCGGCACCTGCCCACGCGATGAGAATCCTCAGGAGTACTGCCGCCTGCGCACGATGGCTCTGGCCGAAGATCAGCGCACGGGAAACCACCCCGCAAGCATGTACGGGGTCGTCTGCGGTGTTTGAGGGCAGCTTCGTTCGCTCTGCCCCTCTCGCGGGCACATCGATCCCGATTCCCACAAGCACCAACCACCACGACAAACGCATTTTCAGCCTCAAGCCAGAACGGCCAATGTGGGCCCCTGCGGCCCGAAGGCTTTGCCAGTAGAGTCTTCGCCCGCTTAGGGCGCACGACCGTTGCCGGTGGCGCGGCGAGCCGCCTTGGGCGAGCAAGCCACCGGACGGCGGCTGT
>JBILUL010000168.1:0-10516 GCA_044371005.1 Phycisphaerales bacterium
TTGGGAGGAGTTTATGCGGCCCCCCGCACGAAGGACGCACGGCCTTTGCCGGGAGCGCAGCGAGGCTCTGACGGCCAACCGTCGGAAAACAGCACGCGGCCTCCCTCCTTCTCAGTATCAACCCAGAACCAACACACGCTCCAAGCCACCGCTCACACATCAGGCCGCCCTTTCACTTCTTCTCCCCTCTTCAATCCTGTCCATCCTGTCTATCCATGTTCCCTTCTCTTCTAAGACATGGAAACATGGATGTACAGGATGGACAGGATGGGGAAAGAGGCAGGGAAAGGGCCTTGGGAAGATTCGGGGAGAGGGGGGATGAGGGGATCGCGCACCCATGTAATCGCGCTGGCCTGAGCCTCACCGAGGCGGCAGCACATACACGCTCGTCGTGAACGTGGGCGAGGGCAGCCCCGGCCTCGCCGCGGCGAAGATCACCTCGACGAACCCGGCCCTGAAGGCTTTCTCATCAGGCTGCAGCGTCGCCGAGTAATCAAGGCCTGCTTCGCTCTCGGGTTCGATGTCGGTGGAGGTCCAGGTCTTTCCGGTTTCGCCGACCCGGAAATCACGCGGCCCCTTGGTCGTCACCGACCAGAGTCGCACGCGATCCGGACGATCGCTCACATGCACCCTCATACCCATCGGCTTGCCACCGGTGATCGGATCCGCACGCCAGGTCAGCTCGGGCAACTTCGATCCACTTGCCCACAGGAGATAGAACGCGCCCAGGTCCAGTGCCGCCGAGGTGCCCTTGAGGCTGTGCCCGGTGTTGGGCAGGTATCGCAGCCGCCATGGCGCGGGCAGACGATCAGCATACTGCTGCGAACTGTCGGGCACGAAGAACTCATCGCCAGTGGCATTGATGAGCATCTTGGGCTTGCTTCCCACGCGGCTCAGCCAGTTGATCGGATCCTCATGCGCAAGCACCGCCTGCATCGCGGCATCCGATGCCAGATGATCAAATCGATCCGTCATTCCGGTCTCGACATAGTCATTCAACGCCGGTGCCCAGAACCCGTACGCCTCGTGATGGTGCTTCATCTGTGCAGGCACATCGAGCACATCGATCACCAGTGGCACGATCGCACCGACACGGTCATCCACCGCGCCGGTCAGCCAGGTCGTCCACCCGCGCTTCGAACCGCCCGCGACCAGGTACTTGCCGGGCTTGAATGCCGCGTCGAGTTTCTTGCCGCCCATCGATGAGTGCGCGAAGGGATGTTCCTTGGCAAAGGCCTCGAACGCATCGATGGCCTTCACCGCCGACTTCACCATCGCGAAGCGCACCAGCCATGTTGCATCACCCGTCTCCATCGCCCGTGCCCAGGTTCGTGCGACAAAGCCATCTTCATCCCGGTCTTCGGGATCGGTGCCCAACTTCATCGGCTGATTGGGAATGTTGTCAACGGCAATGACCACCGCGCCGATGGGGGCGAACATCTCCAGTTCCTTCGGTGGGCCCGAGGGCACCTCCTCCTTGCGGCTCCCGCCACCGATGAACAGAATCGGCTTGTCGCTCACCAGCGCATCAGGCACCCACACGTTCACCCAGTGCGTCCACTTCGGAACGCTCACCTCGCCTGCGCTGCGCCACAACTGCGAAGTCATCCGCAGCGAATGCCATTCCCCCGGATACTTGCCCTCAATGCGCATCGACTTGGCCAGCGACCACGAAAACGCCCCATCATCCGCACGGATGTACTTCTCGAGCGCCGTCAATTGCCCGGCAGGAGTCGTCGCCGGCGCACCCTCCGCCAGCCGCTGTGCAATGTCATCGACCACTGGCCGAGCCAACGCAGGTGCCACCAGAATCGTCAGAGCCGCCAGAGCGCATTGCAGGTGTTTCATGAGGTGCGGAGTCTAGCGGACTCTCTCGCCCTCAAGCCAAATGAGCCATGTGGATTGCGCAAAGATCGAATGCCCCCTCCACCCAAAGGGCCCACGACCGTTGCCGGTCGCGCAGCAGCATTTGAGAGCCAGCTACAGGAGGACGACACGCAACGTCCTCCTCGCTGGGTTGAACTCAACCCAGGCACATGCTTCAACCTCCGTTCACACCTCAGGCAAACCTGGCACTTCTTCTTCCGTTTTACATCCTGTACATCCTGTCTATCCATGTTCTCTTCTCTTCCAAGACATGGAAACATGGATGGACAGGATGGACAGGATGAGGAAAGGGGGAAAGCAGAGGTGTTGAGAGTGCGTTTGGAGAGGAGTGTTCTGGACTGAATCCTGCAGTCAGTGAGGACAGTTGAACTCGGGATCGCGGGTTCGACGGCCCCCAATCGCACTTCACTCACCCAAACGCCAACGGCCCCTTCGGCGGCACTTGCACCGTCGCTCCCGAAGACAGCCCCTGACCACCCTGCTGAATCGCACTCAGCAGATCATCGCGATTGCGCTTGTACGCATTCAGGAAGTTCTGCTCGCTGTGCTGGGGCGTTTCGTTGCCCTGGGCGGTCGCCGCGAGCAGCATGCAGCGCACGCTCCCGTGCCCCCACGCCACCGGAATCAGGTGCAGCCAACCGCGCCACGCCAGGTTGTACGCAGTATCCAGCAGCAGCAACGCGCCGGGCGTGTGGAAGGCGCGGGGCAGCTGCAGCCGCATGTTGGGCTTGAGCAGCCCGCTCGTAGCCTGCTCAAGTTCATCAAGGGCCGCTTCCGACCCGCCGCTCATCCGAAACAGCTCCGAAGGCTGGTCAAAGTAGAATCCGCGCATCGCGTGCTCCTTGCTTGACAGTTGTAGCCGCTCGCACCGTGAGCACGCTCACGAGCCGGACTTCACCCAGCGCCCGGTCGTCGCATCGACATCGCCCGATTCGCGGTTGGAGGCCCACCACGCATCGGCATCCGCCGCGTTCGAGAAGCTCTGGCCCGACACGCGCGATGCTACCCGCAGCAGGAACGCCCGATCCGAATCATTGATCGTGTCGGTCGCGAGGTTCTTGAACACCTGCTCAAGGCTGCCCTTTGACCGCTGCGCCAGGAAGTTCTTGTGAATGCCAAACGCCGTCAAGCTCGACAGCAGTTCCTTGCTCACCGCGGTGATCATGTCCTGACTGGGATTGGCCTGCGTCAGAAGCGTGAAGATCGCATCCGAATGCTCCAGCACCGCCTTGGGCACCGCTGAATCAACCGCCGCGATCGTCATGCGAACATACGGACAGCCTGATGGTGTCCCCGGATCATCCTTCGAATAAATGAGCCCCGTGCGCCGATCCAGCTGCAGCTCATGCAGCCAGAAGTTCTCTGCAGGCTGATCCACCGGATTCAAGGGCGTTCCCGCCGGCGCACGACCCACCACCAGCCACATCCCCTGCATGAACAGCGGCAGATCATTCGGACCCGCCTGCTGCACGAAATCCGGCGAGTAGAACTGCGGCGTGAAATCAATGATCGAGGTGTTCTGACGATTCGACAGCACCTGACCCGCCACCCGCAACGCCGTCGCGGCACCCGCCGCGATCGGATTGGGAATGAACGCCCCCAACCCTCCCACCGCACTGTTGAGCCCCTCCAACGCCTGCCGCGCTTCCTCGTTGCGCTCCGTCGTCACATCAATCACACGCAGCGTGAACCGAGGCGGATCAATCGGACTCCACGCCTGATCGCTGTATACCAGCAGACTGTCAAAGCCCAGCTTCTGCCCGCCCCGCACCCCGCGCTGATACCAGACCGCATACGACTCCGTCTGCCGCTGCGAACTGGCATAGACATCCAGCAGCACCACCACATCGCGCGTTCCCGCGAAGTCGCGAGGCAAGTACACATCACTCACCACGATCGAGATCGGATCCCCCGCCCGGATCGCCAGCTTCTCATCCTCGGCCGTTCGCGCCTGATACCCATACTTGAGATCCCACACATTCTCATCGCCCGCGCTCGGCCGCGCGAACAGCACCCGGTGCTCGACATACCGCGCCGGCGTCCACGCCGTCGCCGAGTTGCGCTCCACCCGCGGGCCCGCACACCCAGCCAAGCCACCCAGCAGACCAACCCCCAGCCCACTCACCAGACCGCCAGCCAACAGCGACACACACAGACCCGCCACTCGCCCAACCCGCCGATGCTCGCTCTTCATGACCATTCCTCCGTAATGAGTGATGCTCCCCAGATTACCAAGAAAGACCTCTACAAACCCCAACTGGCCCCATAATCCAGTCAAAACTCCCTCAAATGACACACTGCGGGCCCAGGAGGCCACATGATAGGTCCACGTTAGGTATTCTGGTCAAATGACCGGTCTCCCAATGGAAAGTCCGGTTTCGGACCCCCCAGGGCCAGTACCATCAGCCCGCGGCACGCCTCTTGGCAACCCCGCACCCCGCGCTTCGCACCCCTATAACACCCCCCGCTCCCTCCTCCCCCCACGTGAACTGCCCATTCTGCAACTCGAACAACGACAAGGTCATCGACAGCCGCGAGGCTGATGCGGGCAAGGTCATCCGTCGCCGCCGCGAGTGCCTCGGGTGCGATCGCCGCTTCACGACCTACGAGCGCGTCGAGCAGACCGCCCGCCTCATGGTGATCAAGCGCGATGGCACTCACGTGGCCTTCAGCCGCGACAACATCATGCGAGGCGTGCAAGCCGCGTGCGGCAAGCGAGCCATCGCCGAGGAACGCAAGCTCGCCCTGGTCGACCAGATCGAAGAGCAGCTCCATCAGGAGTTTGACCGCGAGGTTTCCAGCGATGTCATCGGCGAACGCGTCATGGCCAAGCTGCGCGACCTGGACGAGGTGGCCTACATCCGCTACGCGAGCGAACACCACCAGTTCAAGAACGTCGAAGACCTCCGCGCCGAGCTCGATGCCCTCGAACAGCGCACACGCGATGTGAAGGACCAGCAACCCCTCTTCGCCGCCACGCCACCCAAAAAGCCCGGCAAGAACTGACCGATGGCCACGCGTCGCACCGCCATCGCCCCCGCACCCCCCACCCCCAACAGCGATGAGTCACCCAGCGCCCGCGCCCTGGCCGCCATCCGCGCGCTCTGCGAATCGCTCCGCCCACGCCGCGCAACCACATCACGCGACGCCACCGCACTCTTCCACCAGTGCACCACGCTCCTCTGCCGCGTGCTCACGCTGCACGCCGCCGAGAAACGGGGCGTCCTCCCCGCGCACTTCGGAACTTCGGAACTCGCGCACTCTCTTCTCTACAAACGCTGCACCAACCCCACCTTCTTCGGCACCGAAGAACCCCTCGAACTCCTCTCGCCCAAGGCACATTCCTTGCCCACCGCCGCGGCTCGCGCGTTCATCGAATCCGCCATCGCCATCGATCCCGGCCTCGAAACGCCCGCCGCGCCCCTCCTCCTGGGCCAGCTCTACGAATCACTCCTGCCCATCCGCGCCCACTTCAACACACGCGGCACACTCCGCCTCGAAACCAGCATCGCGCCCCAGTCTCGCCGCAAAACCACCGGCTCCTACTACACCCCGCAACCGCTGATTCAACATCTCCTCCATACCACCCTCTCCCCACTCATCCGCGAACGCCTCGCCACCTCCAAACGCCCCTTCGAAGCCCTCCGCTCCATCCGCCTCCTCGATCCCTCCTGCGGCGCAGGCTACTTCCTCCTCGAGGCCTTCCGCGAACTCGTCAAGGCCCTGGGCCCCAAAGCCACACCCACACAATTGGCCACCCTCGCCCGCGAATGCCTCTACGGCGTCGACCTCAACCCTCAGGCCGTTGAACTCTGCCGCCTCACCCTCTGGCTCGAAGTCGCCATCACGACGCGCACCTCGCCCTTCACGCCCGCCGAGTTCGCCTCCACCATCCGCCGCGGCAACGCACTGCTGGGAACACTGCCAGACACCGATGTCGGCGCCATCCCCGATGAAGCCCTCGTCACTCGCGATGATGATCACCCCGCCTCCGCCGCGGCGATCCGCGCCCTCAACAAGCGCACCCCATCCACCCCCGCACCCGCACACACCCACCCACACCTGAGCGACGCCTGGTGCGCCGCCTTCCTCCAGCGCCGCACCGCCGCCACCCGACCCCACGCCATCACCACCGCCACACTCAACGCCCTGCGCGACCGCCCACCCGCCACCACCGCCACCACCATCCCACCCGAAACCACGGAGGCCATCTCGAAGCTGGCCAGCGCCAACGCCCTCTTCCACTGGCACATCCAGTTCCCTTCCATCTGGTCCGGCTCGCGCCAAGGCTTCGATGTCGTCATCGGCAACCCTCCGTTCCTCAACCAGCTCGAAACCGCCACCGCCACCGCTCGGCGCGTGGAGACACTCGCCCGCGCGCTCTCCAAGGGACAACTGCGAGGCTACACCGACCTCTCCGCGGCATTCCTCCTCCGCGCCACCCAGCTCACCGCGCCCGACGGCCGCCTCTGCCTCGTGCAACCCCAGTCCCTTCTCGCGGCGAAAGACGCCAAGCCCGTACGCGATGCTGTGCTCCACGCCGCGTGCCTCGAATCGCTCTGGGTCTCCAACGCCCATGTCTTCAAGGGCGTCAGCGTCTTCACCTGCGCGCCCACCCTGCGGCGCAACGGCCCCCGCCGCGGCCGCCTCACGCGCTCCGCGGGCGCTCAGTACAGCGCACTCAAGCCCATCCGGGTGGATTGCGAGGCGCTCATTGGTCAGGAGACATGGGCCCATCTCGCCGCCGCGGCGAACGGCATCCCCGAACTCTCCCTCCCCGCCAGCCCCGACCTTGCCACCCTGGCCACCGCCACCGCCGACTTTCGCGATCAGTACTACGGCCTTGATGGCTTCCTCATCGAAAGCGATGCCCTCACGGGCCGCATCGATGACACGCGCTTCCCCAAGCTCATCACTTCGGGCCTCATCGACCTTGCGCACAACCTCTGGGGCAGCATTCAAACGCGAATCCTCAAGCAGCGCTGGAATGCCCCCCGCATCGACCGCACCCGCATGGAACGCGAAGGCACCCTGGGCCCCTGGCTCACCCTGCGCATGGTTCCCAAACTGCTGGTGGCGACTCAGACGCGCGTGCTCGAAGTCATCGCCGATGAACAGGGTGTGCTCGCGCCGGGCATTCCCCTCATCAGCGTAATGCCCAAAGATGCACGCGATGTCTGGCGCATCGCCGCGGCGATCGCCTCGCCGGTCGCCTCCCTCATCGCGATGCATCGCTACGCCGGCACCGCCATGACGGCCGATGCCATCAAACTCAGCGCGTCCCAGGTGCTGGGCCTGCCCCTTCCAACCCATCACGATGCATGGAACGCTGGTGCCGCCCTCTTCCGGGCCGCAACTGAATCAAACGATGCCGCGGCTCGCGAGCTGCTGCTCGACACCTTCGGCCAGCATCTGTGCGAAGCCTACGGGCTGAACGCCGCCGATACCCATGCCGTACTGAGCTGGTGGAAGCGCCGGCGGGTGCACCGCAGAGGCCGCGTGCGCATAGGCTGAGCCCCTTCAAGAGATCGGACCTTCCCCGCCCCTGCTCGCTACGATTACGCCCCATGAACCGCACGCGCATCGCCGCTCTCCTGGCCGCCCCCGCGCTCCTTGCAGGGTGCTCCTCTTCGCAGCCCTCGCCCCACACGCAGGCGCCGGCTCCCACCGCACCCGCCGCGGCGGACACCGCCGAGGCCACAGCCTCCCCCTCGCTTGCCTCCGAACTGGCCACGCGCAATCGCCGCGATTCTGACGCTGTCGCCCAGTCCATCGGCGTCAAAGTTGAGGAACAGACCAAGACCGTCGCCCCCGACTGGTTCGCCGCCGCGGCGACCACTCAAGGCCGCGGCGCTGGCTCGGCACTGGCCCCAAAACTCCAGGAAGCCATCCAGAGCGCCATCACCAAGGCCGGCGCTCAGGTCTCCTCGCGTGGCGGCAACCCGCAGTCGCTGAAGGTTGAACGCGCCGCCTACACGCGGCTTCCCACCGGCCAGTACGCAGCGTGGGCCGCGATTGGCGATGGCTCCAACATGGGTGAACCCGCTCCGGCACCAGCACCCGTCATCGATCTCGCCGCCGCGGCTCCTGTTGAACCCGCCCCCGCTTCCGCACCACTGCCCACGCTCTCGCAGCCCAAGGCGGCCATCGCCACTGGCATCGAACCGGATACCAAGGTGGAACCCGCGGCACCCTCCGCTGCCGCCGCCGCGCCCGCCGCGGCACTCCCGGGCCTGAATGACCCCAAGGCCCCGGTGGCAACATCGGCCGGTGGCCCGGTCGTGACGCCCGCCGCTCCGACGCAGGGCGATGGTCCGGCAGTCGTCGCAACCGCGGCAACCGCTGGTGCTGCCGCTTCGGCATCCGCAGCAGCTACAACGCCAGCACCTGCCGCGGCAACCGCCGCGGTGGCGGCTCCGAAGGCTACCGATGCCAAGGCCGGCGATGCGGTGATTGTGCTGCCTGATCTCAAGAATCCCACGGCCGTCGTCTCGACCACCGCCGCGGCGAATGCCGTCTTCCCTGCCGACACTGGCAATGCTCCCGCCTGGTGGCTCCCGGGTGCCGCCCAGCGTGGCACGCGCGTTGCCGTCGGTGTTCGTGTTGACGGCAAGGATGCGCGTGAATGTGCCCGCGCTTCGCTCAAGGCCGGACGCGAGCAGCTTCAGGCGGCTATCGGGAGCGATCCCAAGCAGCTGCTCACCGACAAGACGATGACGGTGAAGCTCGCTGATGGTCGTCTTCGCACCTATTCGATCGTGTCGTGCGTCGGAACGCTCAAGAGCGACGCCGCGGCACCCGCAGCCAAGTAATCCACTCACCAAGTCTCGCCCGCACTTTTCTTCTCGCCTCTGGAACCCGCACCCATGAGCAACAAGATCTTCTCCGATGCCGCGTCCTGCCTTGCCGACCTGCGCGACAAGGGCATTCTGCGTGATGGCATGACCGTGATGGTCGGCGGCTTTGGCCTGTGCGGCATCCCCGAGCACCTCATCATCGCGCTGCGTGACAGCGGCGTCAAGAACCTCACCTGCATCTCCAACAATGCAGGCGTTGATGACTTCGGCCTTGGCCTCTTGCTCCAGACGCGTCAGATCAAGAAGATGATCTCCAGCTACGTCGGTGAGAACGCCACCTTCGAGAAGCAGTTCCTGGGCGGCGAACTCGAGATCGAGTTCAACCCGCAGGGCACGCTGGCCGAGCGCATCCGTGCGGGCGGCGCGGGCATCCCCGCCTTCTTCACCGCTACCGGCGTGGGCACCGTTGTCGCCGACAACAAGCCCACCAAGATGTTCTACCGCCCCAGCGATGATGCTGCGGGTCAGAACCGCGGCAGCGATGTCGCTGGCAAGGAACGCCGCGAGTATGTGATGGAAACCGGCCTCTTTGCCGACCTCGCGCTCGTGCACGCGGCGAAGGCCGACCCTTTCGGCAACCTGGTCTACAACAAGACCGCCCGCAACTTCAACCCCATGATGGCCTGTGCCGCGGCGTGCACCATCGCCGAAGTGGATGAAATCGTCGGCCTTGGCGAACTCGACCCCGACCAGATCCACACCCCCGGCTCCTACGTGAAGCGCATCGTGAAGACGATGGCGACGAAGAGGATTGAGCAGCGGACAGTGAGTAAGTAAGGCGGAAGTGCCTCAGTGCCAGAGTTCCGAAGTTCCTAAGTGCCGAAGGCACGGAGTTGAGTAGCCGGGAGCAAGCGGCGCCTCGCCGCGCGGCCCCCGGATGCACGCCGCAATCACCCCGGCCCTGTAGGGGCCACGTTGGTGCCCGCACCACCCCAACCGACCAAACCTCCGTGCCCCGCGCTGCGCACTTCGGAACTCAGGAACTCCGGAGCTTCTTCCCACCTCCCACTACCGCACCGTCCGACACACCAATACCAACCCACTCGCATCCGCGCGGATCGTCTCGATCCACACCGCACGGCCATCTTCAAGACCAATGCGTTCGAGCTTCACGCGCCCGGCCTGCATCGTGAGGCCTGCTTTCACGCGACCCAGGACCGCTTCGATCGCTTCTTGAAAGACCGCCGGTGCCGGCAGGTCACCCACTACGGGTGCATCGAGCACCAACTCACGACCATCCACAATCGAGATAGGTTGTGAGATGACCACTTTGCCGATGGGCGAATCCCATGTCGCCGCGAGGATCAGCGCGCCATCAACGCATTCGATGACAGGATCGGTGAAGCCCGCCGGCAATGTGGTGCCGCGTGATCGCAGCCATTCCGGGAGGCGCAGCGAGAGCCACGCGTTGAGATCATCTTCGCTCAGGCTGACTTCCCAGCGTTCGGATTCGTAGCCGCCGCGTGTGGGCTTGGAGTCCGCCGCGGCGGGCCGCACGCGAGAAATCTCCCTCGCCAACACATGCTCCACCGACTCAGCCGCCGCGGCGTTCTCGCTGCTGGCCGCCATCGGGTGGTAATACTCCGGCACGGCCCGAGCCAGGCGAACGACCCACAGACCCAGCGCGACCACCACCAGTGCGAGCACGCCCGCGATGATGAGAAGCACTCTGAAGATAGGTCGCCGCGCGGCCATGACCAGACAGTACACATGCACTGTTCACGACATGAGAGAACGACTGCTTCTTCATCTGGAACGTAAGAACGGCGGCT
>JBILUL010000306.1:0-2836 GCA_044371005.1 Phycisphaerales bacterium
GTAGTTCATCGCATCGTTCGCCGCGGTCTGGGCATCTCCCAGCAGTGTTGCCACCTCATCCGCACACAGACCCTGCTCACGGGCAAAGTCGATGAACAGCGTGAGGGCCAGCCGCCGGCGGACCTGTGCCAGCGAGTAGGTCTCCTTGAGGGATTCGGCCAGGGCCTCATCCATGCGGGAGAGCTGATCGAGGTAGGCCCGTGCCGAGAGGCTCTTGCGGCGGAGCCACTCGAGAATCGGATTACGGGTTTCTCTGGGGAGCGACTCAATGCGGGCCGGGGCATCGGGGACGAGCCCCGCCCGGCCAAGACGCGGCATTTCAGCCACGCTCTGTCCATGATCCACCATGTTCCACCACCTTCACTGAAAGATCAGGCCTTCCTGAACCATCAGGCCTCGCTTCAACCCACCACGGTCAAAGAGAAGCCTGCCACCCGAAGAAAGTCTGTCGGACCCGTCGTGATCCCGACAGACCGGAGAGGAAACAGCTCACATGCGAGAGGTACGGCCAGGAGTCCTTCCTGTACCAGGCCCGCGGCGTCCATGCCGCGTGCCTCCTTTCTTGAACCACCACCATTCCTTCAGAGCTCGAGGCGTTGCCGCGCCCACCATGGCACGGCTCGCTGCTCATCTCGAAGGCCACCGACCTTGACCACCTTCAAGGTCTGTGAGTCGCGGCTACGCGGCTCGCAGACCGGAGAGAGAAAGACCTGCAGGACACACAAGTTTGGTTCGCATCCAATCTGCGTCGTTCGCGGCCGTCAATGGCCTGTTGTGTGTGCTCACTAAGTAAACCACGCTGGGAGGAAAGTTGCTGTAGGGAGATTCACCCAAACTCCCCAGTTTCACACACTTAGGCGCAACCGACAGGAATCAAGGGAGTTAGCTGTTAAGACGCGGCGGTGTCAGGGGGCTGCCCGGTACGCCAATGGGGGGGGCTTGGATCGAAAACCCCACATTCAGGTTCTAAACTGTGGTGATTCCTCTTTCGCACAACAGGCCGCCCGAGTGGCCCGCCTGATTTTGGAGATTCGCATATGGCAATTCGTATCGGCATCAATGGTTTCGGACGCATCGGTCGCCTGGTCTACCGCACCTGCGCACAGCAGGGCATCGAGGTGGTTGCCGTCAACGACCTGGTGCCCGCCGACAACTTGGCCTACCTGCTCAAGTATGACACCATGCACCGCCAGTTCATGATCGGCGGCAAGCATGCAGAGGTCTCGGCCACCGAGACGTCGTTCACCGTCAACGGCAAGACGACCAAGACGATGGCTGAGAAGGACCCGGCCAAGCTCGGTTGGAAGGATCTGGGCGTCGATTACGTGATCGAGTCGACCGGTCTGTTCACCGAGTTCGAGAAGGCCAGCCTGCACATCACTGGCGGCGGCGCGAAGCGCGTCATCATCTCGGCTCCCACCAAGAGCGATGCGTCGGTCGTCCCCACGCTCTGCCTTGGCGTGAACCACGAGATGTACGATGCTTCGAAGCACACGGTCATCAGCAACGCCTCGTGCACGACCAACTGTCTTGCACCGGTGGCGAAGGTCATTCAGGACAACTTCGGGCTCGAAGAAGGTCTGATGACGACGGTGCATGCCGCGACGGCGACGCAGCCCACGCAGGATGGTCCTTCGAAGAAGGACTGGCGCGGCGGCCGCAACGCGTATCAGAACATCATCCCGGCGAGCACCGGTGCGGCGAAGGCCGTGACACTGTGCATCCCCGCCCTCAAGGGCAAGATCACCGGCATGGCCTTCCGCGTGCCCACGGCCGATGTGTCGTGTGTGGATCTGACGTTCCGTACGGGCAAGGACACGACGCTGGCTGAGATCAATGCCGCGATGAAGGCCGCGGCGGAAGGCTCGATGAAGGGCGTGCTCGGCTACACCGAAGAGGAAGTCGTCAGCAGCGACTTCATCGGCGATACCCGCAGCAGCATCTTCGATGCCAAGGCCGGTATCGAACTCAACAAGCGCTTCTTCAAGATCGTCACCTGGTACGACAACGAAGCTGGTTACGCAACCCGCTGCGTCGACATGGTGAAGATGATGGCGTCGAAGGACGGCGTCAAGTAAGCCAACCTGAAGTTGATTCAATCAATCAACCGTCCGGCCGAGCCCTGCGAGGGGATTGGCCGGACGGTTGTGTTTTTGGAGAGTGGTGTTCGCATGAGCTGGCTCCAAATGGCACGTAGTTGCCGCTTTGGGCAACTGCGTGCTTCCTACCCAACGTGTCGATGCTTCGCGACGTTTGGGCCTGATCAAACCCTCGATAGCCCCACCACGCGGCTGGTGTGAAGCACGCACCAGACCGCAGAGCCGGTCTGGTACGTGCCAGATGAAGAGCCGCTTTGGGCAACTGCGTGCTTCCTACCCAACGTGTCGATGCTTCGCGACGTATGGACCGGACCAAACGCTCGATAGCCCCACCACGCGGCTGGTGTGAAGCACGCACAGGACCGCAAAGCCGGCGCCATATGGCACGTAGTTGCCGCTTTGGGCAACTGCGTGCTTCCCACCCAACGTGTCGATGCTTCGCGACGTTTGGGCCTGACCAAGCGCTCGATGGCCCCACCACGCGGCTGGTGTGAAGCACGCACCAGACCGCAGAGCCGGTCTGGTACGTGCCAGATCAAGAGCCGCGGTGGGCAACTGCGTGCTTCCTACCCAACGTGTCGATGCTTTGCGACGTATGGACCAGGACCAAGCGCTCGATGGCCCCACCACGCGGCTGGTGTGAAGCACGCACCAGACCGCAGAGCCGGTCTGGTACGTGCCAAGCCGGTCTGGTACGTGCCAGATGAAGAGCCGGTCTGGTAGGTTCCAGATCAGGA